>SVKY01000031.1 GCA_015068235.1 Oscillospiraceae bacterium | reverse complement strand
TTTTTGCACTGACATCTCAAAGAACAACTTGTTTTTATTAATCAAATTGTCCAAGGTGTTTGTTCATGTTTCTCGTTGTTTAATTTACAAGGTACACCCTGTCCTCGCGGACAGCTCACACATAATATCACGCCTTTTCTCAATTGTCAACCCCTTTTTTTCATTTTTTGAAATTTTTTTTAGAACGGTTCTATGCTGCATTTCTTCATTATATAATTAGGCAGCATTAGGCAGCTGCGCTTAAAACACAGCATTCTCAAATAAGTGCTATACTATCAATACAAAATTACTGTAAGCGTTTACATTTCGTCACTTTGCTCATTTTTAGATGAATTTTTTTGAGAAAAACGACAAAATTTTCTTTATTTGCCTTTTTTTGCAAAAAAACTCTTGTGTGAGAGCGAACTTTGGTGTATTATGAAGTCAAGCAATACATTATCGCAAAATTTGTGTTGTGAAATTCGGGCTTGACCCAAAATATTTGAAGGAGGAAATTATAATGAAAAAGATTCTGGCTCTGATCCTGGCACTTGCAATGCTCGCTACCCTGTTCGTGGGTTGCGGTGAAGACGAATCTACCGGCGATGCTTCCGCTGACGGCGACAAGAAAATTAAAGTCGGTATGATCTGCATCGGTGACGAAAACGACCAAGGCTACACCTACAATTTCATTCGCGGTAAGGATGCCGCAACCGAAGCCCTGAAGGCTGCCGGTATCGATGTTGAATGGGTCATCAAGTGGAACATCATGGAAGATGCCTCCTGCGAAGATGCAAACATCGAGCTTGCCGAAGCTGGCTGCGACCTCATCATCAACAACTCCTTCGGTCATGAGGACTACATGCTGAAGGTTGCCCCCGATTATCCCGATATTGAATTTGTCAGCTGCACCAATCAGGTTTCCTGGGGCGATGAGCTGGCAAACACCCACAATGCTTTCGCTAACATTTATGAAGGTCGCTATCTTGCAGGCGTTGTTGCCGGCATGAAGCTGCAGGAAATGATCGACAACGGCATGATCACTGCTGAGGAAGCCATCATTGGCTACGTTGGCGCATTCTCGTTTGCAGAGGTCATCTCCGGTTTCACCTCTTATTATCTCGGCGCGAAGAGCGTTTGCCCGAGCGTCACGATGAAGGTTCAGTTCGTTGGTTCCTGGTCTGACGCAACCGCAGAGGCTACCGCTGCCGATGCTCTGTGCGATGCAGGCTGCGTGCTGATCTCTCAGCACTCCGACAACACCACTCCCGCAACCACCGCTCAGAATAAGGGCGCATATCACACCGGTTATAACAATGATATGATCGCAGTTGCTCCCGAAGCTTCCTTGATTGGCACCCGCATCGACTGGAGTGTATACTTCACCGAGATCATCACCGCCGTTGCCGAGGGCAAGGAATTCCCGCAAGACTGGTGCAAGGGCATTTCCGAAGGCGCAGTTGTGATGACAGCTCTGAATGAAGCGATCTGCGCCCCCGGCACTGCTGAGAAGCTCGCAGAGGTCGAAGCAGGCATCAAGGACGGCTCCATCAAGGTATTCGACACCAACACCTTCACCATTGGAGGTCAGCCGCTGCTCAACGCATTTGCACTGGACACCGATGGCGACTTCGCTCCGGATTCCGAAGAGGCTGTGTTTGACGGCATGTTCAACGAATCTCACTTCCAGTCTGCACCGTACTTTGCACTGCAGATCGATGGCATCGAGTGGCTTAACTCCGCTTACTAAGATTTGATCGTTTTTGACCCGAAGTAGCTGAAAAGGGGCTGCGCAAGCAGCCCTTTTTTAGTAAGCCATATCGATAAGAAAGGATGACAGCCTTGGAAACTGTTAATGCAATTGAATTAAGAAATATCACCAAGCGCTTTGGCAGTGTTGTTGCCAACGACAGCGTAAATCTTACGCTGAAGCGTGGTGAAATATTATCCCTGCTCGGCGAAAACGGCAGTGGCAAGACCACATTGATGAATATGCTCGGTGGAATTTATTTCCCGGATGAGGGTGAAATTTTTGTTGATGGCAAGCCTGCCAGCATCAAATCTCCGAAGGATTCCTTCAACTATGGCATCGGCATGATCCATCAACACTTCAAGCTTGTCGATGTTTTCACTGCCGCCGAGAATATCGTCCTCGGCTTAGAGGGCGAAAAGGGCAAGCTGGATCGTGTTTCCATCCGCAATGCGGTACAGGAAATTGCTGATAAATACGGCTTTGATATCGATCCGGATCAAAAAATCTACGATATGTCCGTCTCTCAGAAGCAAACCGTTGAGATCGTAAAGGTTCTTTATCGTGGTGCTGATATTCTGATCTTGGACGAGCCGACCGCAGTTTTGACGCCGCAGGAAACAGAAAAGCTTTTCACCGTTATGCAGAACATGAAGCGTGACGGAAAAGCGATCATTATCATCACGCACAAGCTGCATGAGGTTTTGTCCGTGTCTGACCGTGTGGCGGTTCTGAGAAAGGGCAAATATATTGGCAGCGTAAATACCAAGGAAGCCACACAGCAATCGCTCACCGATATGATGGTCGGTCGTTCGGTTTCGCTGAACATCGATCGACCTGTCAATCCGGACAAATCCGATCGTTTGATCATTGAAAATTTGACCGTGCGTGACAAAGAGGGTGTAAAGAAGCTTGATAACGTAAGCTTCACCGCCTTTGGTGGAGAAATTCTTGGCGTTGCAGGTGTTGCAGGCTCCGGACAGAAAGAACTGCTCGAAGCCATTGCCGGTATCCAAAAGGTGGAGACAGGCTCCTCCGTCACCTATGTTCCACCGGAAGGCGCTTCCTCGCAGCTATGCGGAATGGCGCCGATCGACATTATTCGCAATGGTATTTTCCTCTCCTTCGTTCCCGAAGACCGTTTCGGTATGGGATTGGTCGGGAGCATGAATATCATCGATAACATTCGTCTGCGCACCTACCGTGAGGGTCCCGGTCCAATCGTCGATTCTGCACGTTCAACCGCACTTGCAAAGCAGATCGTTGACGATTTGGAGGTTGTGACCCCCGATATCGACCGCACCCCTATTCGCCGTCTTTCCGGCGGTAACGTGCAAAAGGTTTTGGTCGGTCGTGAGATCGCCTCGAATCCCACTGTTTTGTTGACAGCCTACGCTGTGCGTGGTTTGGATATCAACACGTCGCACACGATTTATAATCTGCTGACACAGCAGAAGATGAAGGGCGTTGCTGTAATTTACGTTGGCGAGGACTTAGACGTGCTGTTGGAGCTTTGCGACCGCATTTTGGTTCTTTGCGGTGGTCAGGTCAGCGGCATCGTCGATGCTCACAACGTTACAAAGGAAGAGATCGGCTTGCTCATGACCACTGTTGAAGGGAGGGGAGCTTCCTCATGAATCAAGAGAAAAAGATTCCTCTGATCCGTCTTGCCAAGCGTGACGGTGTGCAGCCGACGACCGGTTGGTTGATCCGCATCGCTTCGATCATCGTTGCGCTTTTACTTGGCTGCCTGATCATTATGATCACGGGCGCAAACCCGTTTGAAGCTTACGCCACCATGGTTGACGGTGCGTTGGGTTCCGAGGTCTTCGTCCGTCAGACGGTAAAAATCGCCATTCCCCTGCTCGGCTGCGCACTTGCGATCGCACCTTGCTTCAAGATGCGCTTTTGGAACATCGGCGCAGAAGGTCAGATCACCGCAGGCGCTTTGGCTGCAACCTTCGTTGCTCGTCTGCTGACCGGTTCTGTTCCCTCCATTGTTCTTTTGATCATGATGGCTTTGGCTGCCATCATCGGCGGTGGCATTTGGGGCTTGATTCCGGGCTTCTTCAAAGCAAAGTGGAACACCAATGAAACCCTCTTTACATTGATGATGAACTACATCATCATCGGCGTTGTCGCTTGGCTGCAAATTGGTCCTTGGCAGGCTCGTCAGGGTCGTATGGCTCAGTTCCACAGCGATGCAATTCTGCCCAAGGTCGCAGGCGTGCATTGCGGTTGGATCGTTGTTCTAATCTTGGTCGTGATCATCTATTTCTACATGAACCACACAAAGCAGGGCTACGAAATTTCTGTCATCGGCGACTCCCTGAACACCGCACGCTATGCAGGTATGAATGTCGGCTATATCATGATGCGCACCATGTTCCTCTCCGGTGCGATCTGCGGCTTGGTCGGCTTCCTCGTTGCCTCCGGCGCAAACGGAACACTTTCGAGCAACATCGCAAACGGTGTCGGCTTCACCTCCATCACCGTCGCATGGCTCTCGCAGCTCAATGCCTTTGTGATGATCGTCATTTCCTTCATGCTGGCAATTTTGACCAAGGGCGCAGATACCCTGCAGACCAGCATGAACGTGCCGGTTTCCATTTCCAACATTATTATTGGCTTGCTGCTGTTCTGCATGCTCGGCTGCGAGTTCTTCATCAACTTCCGCATGATCTTCCGCTCCAAACACCACGAAAAGGAGGTCGGCAAGAATGGATAATATCATTTCCTTCATCGTTGCTCTGATCGTTGCGGCGATCACCTATTCCACTCCGCTTCTCTTCGGAACGCTCGGTGAGATCCTGACCGAAAAATCAGGCAACCTCAACTTGGGTGTTGAAGGTATCATGTATATGGGCGGTGCCATCGGCTTAGGCGGCGTTTTCTACTATGAAAAGCTTGCCGGCTCCCCGAACGGTTATGTTGCAATCGTTGTTGCGATCCTCTTCGCCTTTATCGCAGGCGCCATCGCCTCTTTGATCTTCAGCTTCATCACCATCACGCTCCGTGCAAATCAGAATGTCACAGGCCTTGCGCTTTCGATTTTCGGCACCGGCGTTGGTCAGTTCGTCGGCGAATATATGCGTGTTCGTGAGGGCGGCTATGTTTCCATCAGCAATGAGCTCAAGGATTTCTTTATCGCCTCCCCCTTCCCCAAGTTTTTGCAAGACATTCCCTATCTCGGAAAGATCCTGTTCTCACACAGTTTCTTCTTCTATTTGGCAATCGTGCTTGCAATCGTCATGCACTTTTTCCTGAAGAAAACTCGTAAGGGCTTGTACCTGCGTGCAGTCGGCGAATCCCCCGCAACCGCCGATGCCGCCGGTATCAACGTCACCACGAACAAGTATTTGGCAACCATCATCGGCGGCGGCATCTCCGCCATCGGCGGCATGGTCTACATCACCACCTTAGCCGGCTGCACCTGGAACCACGAGGGCTTGGCAGGCTTCGGCTGGTTGGCTGTGGCTCTGGTCATCTTCTGCATGTGGAGACCGCTGTCGGCAATTTGGGGTTCTGTCCTCTTTGGCGCATTGATGATCCTCTACACACGTTTGCAGATCCCGTTCGTGCCCACAGAGATCTACAAAATTCTGCCCTATGTTGTCACGCTTGTCGTGCTGATCATCAGCTCGATCCGCAACAATAAGGAAAAACAGCCGCCGGCAAGCCTCGGTCTGGCATATTTCCGTGAAGAACGTTAATACTGTTTCTTGATAAAATGATTTAGAAATCATTTTATTGCAGGATGAATATCCTGCACCGCCTGTGGCGGCAAGAAAAGTATTGTACAACATTCTTGGCGTCTACGACGCCGTCCGCCCGCAGAGCGGGCAATAAAACGATTCAATCGTTTTATTAAGAATTAGTATAAAACACACAACAAAACAGAGTGCCAAAAAAGCCCCCTGCTGGTAAAACAGTAATTCACAATTTTTCTTGGAACAGGCATGATTTCGGTCATGCCTGTTCTGCTTTTGTCAGTACATCCACAGGAATAAAGCCGATGAGGTCGTAGGAGATATGAATCTTCTGTTTCCTCTTGCCGCTAGACTTGTCGGGCGCTTCTACATAAATCGCCTTCACAAGCTCTCTGAGAGCGTAAGGGGTAAGCTCCGTAAGTTCGCTGTTTCTCTTTACCCGTTGGATAAACTGTTCCAAATTCTCTGCCTGTCGTTCCTGTTCTTCAATAACCTGTTGCAGACTTATGACCTCAGCTTTGAGGTCTTTTTGTTCTTGGGTATAGCTCTTGTTCATCATGGCAAAGCGTTCATCGTCAATCTTGCCCGATACATTGTCCTCATAGGAACGAATGAACAGGCGGTCAAGTTCACCGATACGTTTCTCCGCCTGTGCTAAACGCTTCTTATGTATCCGAAGCGTTTCCTCGCTCTGCACACGGAGCTTTTCTTCCATCTCGGAACGGAAGTATGCCTCGTAGCGAGTTACCACCGATATGACCTCTTGAACGTGTTTCCAGACCTCTTGTTCAAGCACAACGGCACGGATATAATGTCCGCTGCACTTGTCCTTGTTCGCACGATGGGTGGAACAGATGAAGAAGTCCTGCCGCTTCTCAAAATAGTTGGTGGTGGAGTAATAGAGCTTCTGTTTGCAGTCATTACAGAACACCAAGCCGGAGAACATATTGCTCTTGCCCGTTGCCGTTCTGCGGTGTCGCTGCTGTCGGATTTCCTGCACTTTATCAAAGACTTCCAAAGAAATAATCGCCGGATGGGTGTTGTAGAAAATCTTGCGATTCTCCATCGGGTTGTCCCTCTGCTTCTTATCCCAAATGGAGTTGGTGTAGGTTTTGAAATTGACCGTACAGTCTGTGTACTCCATATATTCGAGAATGTAAGCGACGGTGCTTTCGTGCCAGCGGTATTCATTCTCCGGTGTCTGGTGTGGTGTCTTTCTGCCCTCACGCTGTTTGTAGGCGGTGGGGTTAAGCACCTTTTCCTTTGCGAGCAATGCGGCGATTTAGCTCGGTCCCTTGCCCTCCATACAGAGCGTAAAAATTCGTCTTACGATTTTTGCCGCCTCTTCATCAATCACCCATTCCTTTGGATTATCGGAACTCGCCTTGTACCCATAAGGAATGTTTGTAGTCAGCCGTTCGCCTCGCTCGCCCTTTGCCTTGTTAACCGCACGGATTTTGCGGCTGGTATCTTTTGCAAAAAACTCGTTAAACCAGTTTTTGATACCTGCAATATCGTTGTCCGTGCTGTTGGGGTCGATGATGTCAAAGTGGTCGTTGACGGCAATATACCGAACGCCGTACTGAGGGAAAGTATAGTTGATGTAAAGCCCCGTCAATGCGGAGTTTCGACCAAGTCTTGAAAGGTCTTTGGTAATGACCGTACTCACATTACCGGCTTCAATTTCAGAGAGCATTTTCTGAAAACCTGGGCGGTCGTAGGTAACACCACTGTATCCATCGTCAATAAAGCAGGTCGGGTTCGGCAGGCGGTTGGCTTTGGCATACTGCATAAGCATGACCTGTTGATGCTGAACGGAGTTCGACGGAGCCTCCTTGCCGTTTTTCTTTTCGTCTTTGGTGTCCTCTACGGACAGTCTGCAATAAAGTGCTGTGATTTTTTCTGTTGCCCTTAACATATCGTTATCCTCCTTGTTGGTAGGGGCAACTGTCTGAACAGGATTGGATTCTTGGATTATATCAAAAGAGGTGTCGTTATTCCTTCGTCATCCTCCGTGATATCAATTTCATCATCGGCAGCATCAGCGGCGTTCTGCTCCATAATGCGTTTGAGCTTCTTGTCGAGAGTTTCCTCGCCGTCGTAGCTGCCTGTTACTGTGCATTCCGTACCGCCGATTTCGTCACGATTTCAACCTTGGGCAACCAAAAGGCAGACGGATTCTTTACAACGATGTTGCCCTTTTCATCGAAAGTAAAATCACGCTTTGGGGCACCATCGGGGCGAGGCTCGACCTTGGCATACGGATCGGGATTAGAGAAAACGAAAGAATGGATTTCTCCATATTCCTCGCTATCGTCAAAATCGTCATCGGCTAAAATCTCTTTCAGTTCCTCGTCGGACAGTTCGATAATATCGTCATCACGGTCATCGTGAATATCGCTCATTTTGATTTTGGACTCATTTCGTCAAGCTTCCTTTTCGTTCATTCTTTTCGATTCGTTTCAATCAAATATCGCTCGGATAGCAAAACAGGCGAACGCTGTCAACGGTCAAGATGAACGGCTTCGCCGCCACCCGCAGCGTCCGTCCGTTTCGCTTTTGGGCAGACAAGGCAGCGGTTGCCGCCGATTTCCATTTAAGGAAATGGCACTTGCTATTATGGGGAAACGTAGAATAGCAAGCACAGCAGGTGTAGCTACACACTGCATATTTGATACCAGCAAGCACAGCCGATGTTCGTACACATCGACTTGGCAAGCAGAGCACGGCGGTACCCACTCGTGCATTTTTCAAAATTTCAGCGTTGCTGACTTTTTGCAAAATCTTGTTAGGCAACCTCCCAAACCCTTTAACAATTTCAGAGAAATTGGCTACGCACCAAAGTTGCTTTGTGAGATTTATTTTATTTTTCCTAATTTGGCTACGTTGGCAATAACGATCAGCGTGGTTTCCGCATCAAGCACCTGTTCGGGATTTATATTCACATTGACCTTTTCGGCTTTCTTGATGGCGACGATATTGAAACCGTATTTTTTTCGAAGATTTAGTTCGATCAAGTTCTTTCCGCACCACTCTTCCTTCACATCGATCTCAACTATCGATACATCTTTCGACAGAGAAATCATATCAATAAAGCCGGAGCTTATGAGATTTTTTGCGAGGCGAATACCGGATTCATTTTCGGGAAATACGACTTGATCCGCACCTACTCGGAGCAGTATCTTTTGGTGCATCTCGTTGGCACATTTTGCAACAACGCTTTTAACACCTGCCTCCTTGCAAAGAGTGACCGCCATTACGCTTGCCTCAAGATTACTTGCCATACACACAATCACTGTATCTATATTGCCGATGCCAAGACGGGAAATAACTTCCGCATCGGTCACGTCGGCGCATTTGCACACGGGCAGATATGCAGCCGCATCGTTAACGATTCTTTGTTCGGTATCTATGGCAATTACCTCCATGCCGTTATCGACAAGCTCTTTTGCTACGGCTATACCGTATCTTCCAAGCCCAAATATTGCATATGTTTTATTTTGTTTCATTGTTCTTCTCCTTATCCTATACTGATATTTTCCGTCGGTTCGGAAATTACGTTCTGACTTTCGTTTTTGCTGCCAAGTGCCACGGCAAGCGATATCGGTCCGACTCTGCCGAAATACATCGTTACGATGATAATCAGTTTTCCAACGGTGTTAAGCGATGCCGTGAAATTTCTTGAAAGACCGACGGTTGCCGTTGCGCTGACCGTTTCATAGACCGCATCCATCGCAGAAGCATTACTCGTTGCCATAAGCAGCACGGCAGAGGCAGTGCAAATCGCAAGGAACATTACGACAACCGCAACCGCTTTCTTTATGGATTCTTCGGGAATGCGGCGACCGAATAGCGTTGCGCCGTTCTTATTTCTTATCGTAGCGAACGCAGAGCATACGAGGGCGGCTATCGTAACCGTTTTCATTCCGCCTGCCGTTCCAACGGGTGAACCACCGATCAGCATTAAAATCATAGATACGGCAGCAGAGGCATTCGTCAAATTTTCTTGTGCAATGGTTGCAAATCCTGCGGTTCTCGTTGTGACCGATTGGAAAAAGGAAACTTGAATTTTATCAAATAGGGACATTCCCCCAATGGTCAATGGGTTCGCGTATTCAAAAGCAAAGATGAGAATTGTGCCGACAAATATAAGTCCTGTAGTAACGGTAATTGCAATCTTTGAGTGCAAGGTCAAATGTCTGAATATTTTTCGGTTCTTTGAAGAGCGGCTCTTAACCACACGAAGCACATCCCACCATACGATATAACCGAGACCGCCGAGAATTACGAGCACAGAGGTTACGGTGTTAATTAAGGGATTTGTGGCGTAATTACAAAGGCTGTTGTCAGCAATAATGTCAATACCTGCGTTGCAAAAGGCGGAAATTGAATTGAATACGGATATCCAGATGCCTTTTGGGCCAAACTCGGGGACGAACACGAGCATATACAGAACTGCGCCAACTCCCTCGATAATCAGTGTACCGAATAATACCTTCCTGACAAACTTGACAAGTCCTGACATGGTATTGAGATTGAAAGCATCCTGAATGAGCAATCTGTCGCTAATACCCAGCTTTCTGTTCAAGAGAAGCATCAATCCTGTTATGATCGTGATAACTCCGAGTCCACCAACCTGTATCAGTATTAGTATTACAATCTGCCCGAAAACACTCCATGTTGAAAAAGTTGGCAACGTCACGAGTCCAGTAACACAGGTTGAAGTTGTTGCCGTGAACAGAGCATCGATATACGGCACGGCAGTACCGTTAGTTGAGCTTATTGGCAGTGCCAAAAGAACGCTTCCAATCATTATCACCAGAAGGAAACTCAACAGTATAATTTGAGTCGTTGTTAATCTAATCTTTTTCATATTCATACATTTTACTCTCCGCGAAAAAACGGTTTCTGAGCAGTTTACTGTTGCTCAAACTCAAATTACCAACCACTCTTTTTCTATGATTTCGTAGTCCACCCCATATTCATCGCAAAACTCTTTGAGCTTTTTCATTGCTTTCATATTCGGCCTGGCTTTATTAAGTTCCCAACGATTGACTGTTGAAAGAGCTACATTCAGCTTCTGTGCAAAATCCTGCTGAGTAAAAAAAGCCTTCTGCCGAGACATTCTTATAGCATCTCCTAAACTCATTTGACAACCTCCTTGCACTATTTAAGCACTATTATAGCATAAATTAGGTGTTTTGTCAATGCAACGTGCGGATTTACGATGTTTACTTTTTTGTGAATAACCATAACGGCAAAGTACCCGCAGAATAAATCTACGGGTACTTTGCCGTTTTCAATCAAGCGGTTTATATTCTGTTACTGCCTTTAGATAGACTTCGGGATTGCCGTTGAGTATCAAATCGGCATATGCAATCGGGTCATTATAGATAAGATAGTCAAGCTCTGACCGCTGATACATATTGTCTGCCACCTCGTTTTCAACCGCAATGGTATCAATGGCAATCATAGTGCCGTCTGAGAACTTCAGTTCCACGCAGACCGTATCAAAGTTAAACTCGAATGATAATAGACGTTTCATAGTAAATCCTCCGTGTTTTCAAGTGTTTGAGATAGAAAAAGAACGATGTTAAGTCTTTCGACTCGACATCGTTCTTTTCTTAGCTGTTTTCCAATCCTGTAAGACAGATGCCGCGAAATTATGATTTTTACGGAATTACTGTCTTATCGGCACACGGGGAATCGGCACTCTGTTTTGTTATTCCACATGGGTATGATGATTGATATGGTCGATGCAATAGCAAAAATAGCCCTTGCAGCGTGAGCAATAGCGGAACTCCAAGCCCGGGCATTGCGTATCCGTGCGCCCACAAACCGTACACTTATGACGGTACCTACTTTTACACCTTTAGAAATTCCATCGGTGCTGACTTTTGAGAAGACTTATTTGCCAGCGCCCAATTTAAGAATAATTGGCTACACACCGATGGCTCTGATTACATATTGTAGTCGAAAATCAACTATTCAAGAAATCAGTAAGGATATTCTGCGAGGCATCATAGTCAATCTCAAAATCGAACTCTTCTACGATGGCTTCCAATGCTCTGCCCTCGTATTGAGTTACACCACGAGAATTTCTTCCTGCCCAATGTTTGATAATTCTTGTACCGGACAGGAGTTGACGGTTGAATATCGAACACAGTCGAGTTTGAATAGTTTATCTACATCAATGGCAACAATGCAAACTAAGTCCGATACATTTCTGTGATAATCGTTTAATTCAAATTTCATATCAATCTCCGCATTTACCATTCTTGACATTTCTGCAATTTTGGCAATCAACTCAACAGCCAATCCGCAATATCAACAATCCGTACACCCTCATACTGATACTCATCGTGACGAGTACGGGCAATGACCATCTTGGGATAGGCATCCTTGATTTGAAGCAAGGGTGATACCTCACGCTCAAAGGTCTTGTCATCACTGATATTGTCAGATACCTGTATATAAATCTTCTCGTTGCGCTTGATAGCAACAAAGTCGATTTCTTTTTTGTAAAGTACACCGACATAGACCTCATATCCTCTGCGGAGCAACTCTATGGCAACCACGTTTTCAAAGATTCTGCCGTAGTCCATATTTTTCGTGCCGAGCTTGGCATAGCGGAAGGTATGGTCGCTCAGATAATACTTGTCGTTGCTTGAAAGATACTTTTTGCCCTTAATGTCATATCTGCGGACTTTATAAAAGGCAAAGACGTTGCACAGATACTGAATATAAGAACTAATGGTAACGTGGTTGACTTTTTCTTTTAAGCCGCTGAATGTGTTTGTGATATTCCGTGCAGAGGTCAAATTAGAGATATTGTCCATAAGGAAATCCACAAGTCTGTCCATCAACTGCATATTACGGATTTTATATTTCTTGCGAATATCGCGGACAATCAACGTATTGAAAACGTCGGCAATGTAATCATACTTGGCTTCTTGATCTTTATACAGATAGGAGCCAGCCATGCCACCCTCAATCATATACTTATCAACGGCGGCATACTTATCGCTGTAACCAAAATACTGCATATATTCGCTGAACGAGAACGGGAATACCTTGATTTCAAATGTTCTCCCTGTAAACAGCGTAGCAAGGTCAGAACTCAAAAGAAAGGCATTCGAGCCGGTGATATAAATATCAAACTTTTCGGATGCGTGCAGACCGTTGATTGCTTTCTCAAAATCGGTACACATCTGAACTTCATCTATCAAAACAAAGTTTTCTTTTCCAGCCACATACTGAGAATTGATATAATCGTACAAAGGTCTGTATTCAAGCAGATGGTCAAACTCCGGTAAGTTGAAGTTGATCTGAATAATATTGTGGTCGGGTACATTCTGTTCGATATGATTTTTGAACGCTTCCAGCAGCTTGGACTTTCCGCTGCGGCGAACACCTGTAATGACCTTAATATCCGGAGTGCCGATTACATTGATAAGTTTTTCTAAATAATGATTTCGAGCAATAAGTTTCATGACGCACCACCTCTCATGCTATATTATACCACAAACTCTTACCGTTTTCAATAGAATTTCAAAAATGGTAAATAGAAATTTACAAATCAGTTGTATTTATCAGTTGTGTGACAGAATTATGCCCGCAGGAATATTGCTACTCCTGCGGGCAATCTCATGTCAGCTTTCAAATGGTTTGTACTCTGTTACAGTCTTTAGATAGGCTTCGGGATTGCCGTTGAGCATCAAATTGGCGTATGCAATCGGGTCGTTGTAGATAAGATAATCCAGCTCTGACCGCTGATACATATTGTCTGCTACCTCATTTTCAACCGCAATAGTATCAATGGCAATCATAGTGCCATCCGAAAACTTCAGCTCCACGCAGACCGTATCAAAGTTAAACTCGCATGATAATAGACGTTTCATGATAATTCCTCCGTGATTTCAAGTGTTCTGAGATAGAAAAAGAACGATGCTAAGCCTTTCGACTCGGCATCGTTCTTTTCTTAGCTGTTTTCCAATCCTGTAAGACAGATGCCGTAAAATTATGATTTTTACGGAATTACTGTCTTATCGGCACACGGGGAATCGGCACTCTGTTTTGTTATTCCACATGGGTATGATGATTGATATGGTCGATGCAATAGCAAAAATAGCCCTTGCAGCGTGAGCAATAGCGGAACTCCAAGCCCGGGCATTGCGTATCCGTGCGCCCGCAAACCGTACACTTATGACGGTACGGACGTTCTCCGGATGCGTTGCGATAATTCTTCGCCCAATCAGGATTCGGCTCTGCATCGACCTTTCGCTTGAACTCCCGGCGGCGTTTGCTGCCCGAAAAATTCACGCCGGGCAGAAGATTCAACGCATTTTTTCCAAATGTGATGCCAAAATTGATCAGCGAGATCAACGGCGCCAAGCCAAAGCTCAGCAATATCTGCCAAGTCGGGATCGCAAACACAGAAAATTGCTGCACATAGCCGATCATGTCATAGATGATCAACGCAATGTCCACCAGTGCCAGCCATCTCATCTTGATCGGAATGACAAAGAAAATCAAAACCTGATGATCCGGCGCAAGCGTTGCAACCGCCAAAAACAGCGACAAATTCAGATAATACGGCGTTACATAGATCGGCAGCACCATGTCAAGCACCAAATAAAGCAAAAGCGGTACCAACGATGTCAGCAGCACACCGCGGCAATAATAAATGTTCATCCGCAGCGTGCCCCATGCGCTCTCCAGCGTTTTGCACAGCCAATGATAAAAATACACTGAGATCAGCAAGAGGAAAAACGAGATTGCACCGCCGGTATAGCCGAAGCCGTAGGTAAAAATATAAGAAACGCAGCGCCAAATCTGCCCATGCAGGATTTTTTCCGCATCGAAGCACAAAAGATTATACAGCATATCCGCATTGCCGAAAATCGTAAACAGATAAACGATGATATTGCCGATACCGACATAGAGCATCAAATTCGGAATGCCCTTATCACGGTTTTTGAGCATGAAAGAATGATACTTGTTTTTAGCCATAATTTTCCTCCTTTGGAAGTTCAAGATATATTGTAGCGCATTTCGCTTGCCTTGTCTACAAACATTTCGTGAATTTTGTCATGTGCTTGAAAAATTTTATAAGATGTGATATGATAACATTAGATTTTTATGGAGGTAACGAAATGAGTCACGTTAGAGATATGTCCCTTGCCGACTATGGCAGAATGAAGATCGAATGGGTGCAGGATTTCATGCCTGCATTGGTTGCGATCCGCAAGCGTTTTGAGCAAGAAAAGCCGTTTTTGGGCAAAAAGATCACCATCTCCATTCACATGGAGGCAAAAACCGCATTTTTGGCGCTCTGCTTAGCCGCCGGCGGTGCTGAGGTCCACGCAACGGGCTGCAATCCCCTCTCCACGCAGGACGATGTTGCTGCCGGTCTTGCCTCGATGGGTGTTGAAACCTATGCGATGCACGGTGTCGATTCCGAGGAATATAAGCAGCTTCTCACCGAAGCACTCTCCTGCAAGCCCGACCTGATCATCGATGACGGCGGTGATCTTTTGGATATTTTGAGTCAGCGCAGGGATCTGGCAGAGAACATCATCGGCGGCGCTGAGGAAACCACCACCGGCATTCACCGTCTGTACGCAAGAGCTAAGGCAGGCGTACTCCCCTTCCCGATGATGAACGTCAACGATGCCAAGTGCAAGCATTTTTATGATAACAAGTACGGCACCGGGCAGTCCGTCATGGACTCGATCATGCACACCACCAACCTGCTCATCGCCGGAAAGACCGTTGTCATCGCAGGCTATGGCTATTGCGGTCGCGGTGTTGCCATGCGTGCAAAGGGCATGGGCGCCGACGTAATCGTGACGGAGATCGACCCCATCAAGGCGCTCGAAGCCTCTATGGACGGTTGCCGTGTCATGCCGATGGACGAGGCTGCACCGCAGGGCGATATTTTCATCACCATGACAGGCTGCCGTGACGTCATCACACGCCGTCACTTCGAGGTCATGAAGAACAATGCCTTCCTCTCCAACGCCGGACATTTTAATGTTGAGGTCAACGGCGAGGAATTGGAGCAAATGGCTGTGCGTGTGTACAAGCGCAGAAATGATATCGTCGGCTACGAGATGCCCGACGGTCGTATCTTAAACCTTTTGGCTGAGGGCAGACTGGTCAACCTTGCCTCCGGCAACGGTCACCCTGCGGAGATCATGGACACCAGCTTCTCCGTACAGGCGCTTTCACTTGAATATATGCTCAAGCACGGTGCCGCATTGGAAAAGCAGGTCTACGAGGTCCCGAAGTCGATCGATGACGAGGTCTCCCGTTTGAAGCTCAACGGCGCAGGCTTGAAGATCGACACCCTCACCGCTGAGCAGGAAGCATACATGTCCGGCTATACCGTATAAAATTCAACGCTGCAAGGAAAAACCTCCTTGCAGCGTTTTTTTATCGTATAATGTTGCTCCAATTCCTTTGTCGCTGAATTTCAAATTTTGAACTGTAGGGGAGGGTCATGGTCTCGCTGCGGCTCGGTCAGGTCGCGGCTCTGACAGCCCACCGGGCTGTCATTCACTACCGCTCCCTCCGCTTCGCTACCCTCCCGCACAGAAAACGGTAAAATTTCGCAGCAAACCAATGTGAAAACGTAATGTGTTACGATAATTATCAACAATTACGATCGTTCCTGCACCCGGGAGGGTCATGACCCTCCCACAGTGGTTGATACATGCTGTTCGTTAAATTGGAATTTGCAAACTTGATCGGGAACTTATTTCCCCAGCAGGGCTTTCATGCGAAAAATCAGCTTGATCGTGCGATAGCGTTTTTTCAGCAGCAGCTTGTAGATCAGCTGCTTGTTTTTATCCAACAAAGACAGGTGCGGATTTTCCCTGAATTTTGGGAAATTCTTTTCCATATATTCTCGAAAATCCGAGAGCAAATGATGCTTCCGATCGATCTGCAGCACCCGAACGCTCGCTGCGATCAAAAGATGCTGGATCGCTAAAAATTCCACCTCATTGCAGTATCTGTCCATCAGCTTTTGCGCATTGAACCACGAGAGAATATCATCAAAGGCATAAATGATCTCCACATTGCGCTCAGAATTCTTGTTATTCATTGCGCTGCCCTCTCGCTGCAAGTAGTGATAATAGGGCTTCGGCAGACGTACAACGGTCCCGGCAAGCGCATTGACCTTGGTCACAATGCGAATGTCCTCATACCAAACCTTCGAAGCAAACGCAAGATCGGCAAAAAGCGATTTTTTATACGCACGGTTCCACGGTGCCATGATGCCAAAAAACAGCTCGGGGGCATCGGATGCATTGCAGATCTGACCGATTTTCACAAGCTCATGCAGCTCACCGTTTTTTACACCGTCACGCTCAACATGTGCGCCAAACAAATACAGATCCGCCTGTGTCTTTTCGATCTGCTCAGCAAGGTCGGACAGCAGTGTATCGTCCAAATAATCATCGCCGTCCACAAAGAGCAGATATTCCCCCTTCGAAAGAGAAATGCCGTGGTTTCTGGCAGCACCTGCACCGCCGTTTGGTTGATGTATGGCTCTGATTTTATCGGGATAGCGAGATGCGTAATCATCAATCAGCTTACCGCTCCCATCCGGAGATCCGTCATCGATCAAAAGCAGCTCAAAATCCTGATTCTTCTGCGCCAAAACAGAATCTATGCACTTGGGAAGATATTCTTCGATCTTATAGATCGGCACGATCAAGCTAAAGGTGGGCATATTGTGTCCTCCTGAAAGTTATATTTTTATTATAACTTCTCCCGGGGAAAAATGCAAGTCTATCTCAAAATCGGCTGCAATTGCTGTTTCATCATCGCAAACGCTACCGTTTCCGGAAGCAGAGAAAAATCCGCAACCAGGCTATATGACTTCGCCCGCGGTGCATCCTGTCTGAACGGAACAAAATAATAATGCTTTCGGTTGAGAAGCTTCCCGATATTTTCTGCACTTGCAGAAAGTCCGTCATTGGTCGAGATCGCCAAAACCACCGGTCTTGCATTGCGCAAATGCGCCTTGACAGCAAATGTCACGGGAGAATCGGCAATACCGTTTGCAAGCTTGCCGATGGTATTGCCCGTGCAGGGTGCAACGATCAACAATTCCAGCATCTTTTTTGGTCCAAACGGCTCCACGGCATCGAGTGTGTGATGAATACGTCTGCCGCAGATCGCCTCAATTTCATGCCGAAATTCCTCCGCCATGCCAAATCTGGTGTCGATTGTGAAGGAGGCTTCGGATAAAATCGGAACAATATCATATGTTTCCGACAAAATTTTCATCGATTGGATCACATCTTGAAATGTACAAAATGAGCCACTCATGGCAAATCCGATTTTTGGTTTCAATGCAAACGCTCCTTTTCTATCACGCGGATCATGCTCTGCGCATACAAAACACCGGCAGTTTTGGGCGAAAATCGTCCGGGCAATGCAGGCGCAAAGCGATAATTCAAAAATCTTTGCCGACTTTCCGGAATACATCCCGGCATGGAAGCAAGCTCGATGATCAGGCACTCCGGCCGGATCGCATCCAGCTGTGCCTCAGAAAACACCTGCGCCGGAACTGTGTTAAAAATAAAATCATACTGCTTCAAATTATATCGCCAAATTGCAGTTTCGTCCGTTGAAAATCCCATCGACGCTGCCAACGCCAGGTCCTCCGAGCGCCGTGCACTGACCGTCACATGCGAATGCAGCGCCTGAAGCCGCTCGGCAAGCGCCTTTCCGCACCGCCCAAAGCCAATCACGAGACAATTGGCATCATGTAATGTAATGTGAGAATTTTCGATCGCAAGGCAGATCGCTCCTTCCGCCGTCGGCACGGCATTCAAGGTCGTAAATGGCTCTGCACCATAGAAATCATACAATCTTGCGCCCCGAGCCAAAAACACCTCCGCCCATGCGCCAAAAGCTCCGCCAAACACTCTGCTCCTCTCATTCGTTCTGAGTAAAACATCTTCGACCAAAATTCCTTTTTTTCCACGCAAAAAATCTCCGTTAAAGGACGGAAACGGAAGAATCACATCACTCAGGCTTTCCGGCAGTGGACTGTCCGTACGCTCCGGCACTCCGTATGTCTGTACGCGAAAGCCGTACTCTTGTAAATATTGCGCCGCAAAACGGCTTCTTGCATCGCCTCCAAGAACCCATAGGCTCATAGTTCTGCCTCCCTTCTGCTACATCGTATGTATTTTTTCGGAATTGGTGAAAAGATGGTTGCCAATTTCGCTCGATTCCGTTATAATGGATTGGTAAAGGAGTGTAGATATGGAAAAAGGCTTTATTCAAGATATGTTAGATGTAAAGGTTTTGATTCTATATGTCATGTCGCGTGTGATGTATCCCGTCGATTTGCAAAAAATTTACGAGCTGTCCTATCAGGACGATCGATTGAGCTATTTTGACTTGGCACAGGCTGTGCCGCAATTGGTCGAATCCGGTCATTTGGAGGAGCTTGAGGAAGGTCGCTTCGCAATTACGCAGAAAGGCCGTGAAACCTGTGCAATCACCGAGGATTCCATTGCCTATCCCGTAATGCAAAGAGCGCAGGCGGCTGTCGACCGTTTCAATCATGCAGTACGCCGCAGCAGCTATGTGAAGACAACCATTTCGCAGCGAGACAGCGGCGATTTCTCCGTGATGCTTACCCTCAATGATGATGTCAGCGATCTTTTGCGTTTGGAGCTGATGGCGCCGACACAAAAGCAGGCATATAGGCTTGCCAACAGCTTTAAGGAAAATGCAGAAACAATTTATCGAAATATTATGGATCGACTTTTGTCAGAACCGCAGGAATAGACTTGAAATTTTCAAAAAATGTGGTATAATGTAAGTAGCAAAAACCAATTCACGAAAGGAGCGCTACTTATGAAATTCCAATTCACTGAGAAGAAAGTCAGCCTGCCCTCCAATGTCCATGCTTATGCCGAGAAAAAGGTCATGAAGCTGGAACGCTTTTTCCGTGACGATGCGGAAGCGCTGGTGACGTTTTCCGTCGAAAAGGACCGCAACAAGGTCGAGATCACCATTCACGCAGCGAACACCTACTTCCGTGCAAGTGAGTCCACGAGCGATATGTTCGCTTCCATCGATGCAGCCGTATCGACCATGGAGCGTCAGATCCGCAAGAACAAGACCCGCTTGGCTCGCCGCCTGCGTCAGGACGCATTTGTCCGCAGCGCAGAGGTCACCTCTTTTGCCCCTGAGACCGAGGAGGAGAGCAAGTTCGAGATCGTTCGTGTGAAGGAGTTCCCGATGAAGCCGATGACCAGAGAGGAAGCCATCTTGCAGATGAACCTTCTGGAGCATACCTTCTTCGCCTTTAAGGACGAGGAGAATAACGGCGCATTTGCGGTTGTTTACAAGAGAAACGACGGCGGCTACGGTCTGATTGAAAATATTGAATAAGGAAAATTGAAATCGCTCGGGAGCAATCCCGAGCGATTTTTTGCAAAATAGGGTTGTCCGCAGCCTGACAAGGGCTGCGGACATGGAGAAAGAGAGAAAAGGACACTGCCGTTGGCACATTCGTGGAATCTCCACGACATCGGCAGGAGAAAACAGGAGAGGATGAACCTGTTTTCTGTACTTATCATAACACGAAATTATGAACAAATCATCACGAGATTATCAATAATTTTTCTGTTCTTTAAGGCTCGGGTGGAAATTTCAAAAGTAAATATGGCTCGATGCCGAGCACCTGCGCAATATTCAAAAACAGATCCATAGAAAGTCCGCGGTTCATATTGGGCGCCTCTATCGCTCCCATGTGCTGACGACTGATGCCAACCTTTTCTGCAAGCTGTTCCTGAGACAGCATTTTCTTTTTTCTATAATATGAAATCGCATATCCGATTTCAGTAAATCGTTCCGTGTTATCAAATATCACCTGTGCATCGCTTGCCACAGCCGTCACCTCCATTACTACTATTTTACCCTTTTCGATAAAATAGATAAATAATTTAACAGACGACTATTGACGTTTTATGCACGACATATTATAATTGTAACACGAAAATTATTGAATGGAAATTATCAATGAAATCAAAAATAGAACTGGTGCGTTCAGCGATTGACTTAACCAAAGTCGGAGAAGCACTCAACAAAGCAAAAATAAACTTGAAGACATTAATCGAAAACGGCTATGATTATGAATCACAAGAGGTGAAAGATGCGCTAAATGAATGCATGCATCTGTCTGCACAGTGGACAATGCTGGAAGAGTATCACCTTGCACTAAAGTCCAAAATAGCAAAAAAGTAAAACGGAGCCTTTCGGCTCCGTTTTATCAATTGCCCTCTTCGTCGTCAATGTGGCGCTGAATGCGGTCGATGATCATTTCCAATGCGACCAAATTCTTGCCGCCCTCTAAAACTACGAGGTCTGCATTTTTCTTACTCGGTTCAACAAACTGCTCGTGCATCGGCTTGACCGTTGACAAATACTGATTCAATACGGACTCCAAGCTTCTGCCTCGTTTCGCAACGTCTCGTCTGATTCTGCGGATCAAACGCACGTCTGCATCCGTATCCACAAAAATCTTAATGTCCATTTGCGAACAGAGAGGTTTGTTCTCAAAAATCAAAATACCTTCAACCAATATGACCTTTCTCGGCTCAATCCTCGTTGTTTCGGACAAACGGGAATATGTCGTATAGTCATAAATCGGGCATTCAATCGCTTTTCCTGCCTTGAGCAGTTTCAGATGCTCGAACATCATTTCCGTGTCGAAGGCATCGGGGTGATCATAGTTGACCGCTTTGCGGTCCTCCATGCTCAGCTCATCAAAAGGTCTGTAGTAATTATCATGGCTGAGGACAGTAACATCGTCCCCAAAACGAGCAATCAGGTTTTTCATCAGCGTTGTCTTGCCGCTTCCCGAGCCGCCCGCTATGCCGATGACAATAATATTCGCCATTTCATATCCTCCGTAAATTCCGGCTGTTAAGCAATAATAATCATTGTCCTATCCTCTTGCGAGGATAGGACAATATAATAGTGTTTATCTCTGCCCCTTGTCGTAGGGGATGCCTTCTGCCTTCGGTGCTCTGGACTTCTTGGAAGTCAATGCAAGAACGACCATGGAAGCGATGAAGGGCATCATATTGTAAACTTCCTTCTGCAGGTCCAGTGCCTTCAAGAATGCGAAGCTGTCAAAGATATTCGCAAGAGCACGGAAGAATGCGAAGAACACAGCTGCTGCAGCAATGTTGAGCGGCTTCCACTGACCAAAGATCATAACAGCCAGTGCCAGGAAGCCCATACCCATAACGCCGACTTCGAAGTTCCAGTCGCCGACAGCAGGGACAATGTATGCCATGCCGCCGATGCCGCCGAGAACGCCGGAGATCATAACGCCTGCCCAACGCATCTTATAAACATTGATGCCGACAGAGTCTGCTGCCTGCGGATGCTCACCGCAAGCCATCAAACGCATTCCAAAGCGGGTGCGGTACAGGATGAACCAAGACAGCGCAATCGCCGCAATGCAAATGATGATGAACCAGTTGAGCTGGAGGGGACCAACCTTGAAGTTGAAATGCAGGTTGTTCAAAACATCGTTAGAGTTCTGGTTGTAGATCAGCTTCGGAGAGTCGGTACCGTTGATACGCTTAGCAACGACCATAGCGATTGCCGTTGCCAAAAGGTTCAATGCCGTGCCACCGATGGTCTGGTCAGCCTTGAGGTTGATAGCGGAGAATGCAAGCAGGGTAGAATAGATCAAGCCTGCAAGACCGGAAGCGATGATCGCTACCGCAACACCAACAAAAACAGGCGCGCCGGTTGCATTCATAATGTTGACCATAACGATACCGATCAAGCCACCGATCGTCATGATACCTTCCAATGCGATGTTGATGATACCGGAACGCTCAGAGAACATACCACCCAAAGCGACCAGTGTCAAAACCGCAGAATAAAGCAGAGTGTATTTAATCAATAACCACATTATGCTTCATCCTCCTTTCCGTCATCTGCACCGGGTGCAGCGACCGTAACTTCTGCATTGACATTTTCCTTTTGCTTGCCGGACAGAAGCTTCATAACAGCACCCTTGAACAGCATGCTGAATGCACACAGGTAGATAACAACACCGGAAACGATATCAGCAACTTCCTGCGGGAAAAGCTTTGCTTCCATGAAGGTACCACCAAGCGTGATGTGAGAGATGAACAATGCCGAGAAAATCGTTCCCAAGGGGTTCGAAGATGCAAGAAGTGCAACAGAAATACCGTTGAAGCCGTCTGCCGGAAGTGCAGTAGACTGCATCGGCTCCCACTCCTTAGTGCCGGTCAGGTAGTACAAGCCTGCGCCGAGACCTGCCAAAGCACCTGCGATGACCATGGAGAGGATGATGTTCTTCTTATCGTTGATGCCGGCGTACTTCGCAGCATCCTTGTTGTGACCGCAAGCCTTCAGCTCATAGCCGAAGGTGGTCTTCTTGATGATGACCCAAATTACAATTGCAACTGCGATAGCGATGAAGATTGCAATGGAGGGTTCTCTCATCGGGGAGAAGTAGTCCTTACCGCCAACTTCGACATTGAAGGTCGGAATGATGGAGTCGGGGCTCTTCTGGGAAAGCTCATAGGTCTTGGACTTCAGAGCATTGAACATCGGGCTGGAGCCCTTGTCGTACATAATGGTGTTAACAGCATACAAACCGATCCAGTTAAACATGATCGCCGTAATAACTTCGTTAACGTTCAGGAAAGCCTTGAAGATGCCGGGGAATGCGCCCCACAGTGCACCGAAGAGAGCAGATGCGATCAGGCATGCCCACCACGGCCACTGGAAAATGATAGCACACAGCAAAGCGCCGAATGCACCAACAGTGTACTGACCGGCGGCGCCGATGTTGAACAAGCCGGTCTTGAATGCGAAAGCGACGGAAAGACCGGTCAAAATCAGCGGAGCGGTCTTCAGAAGCTCAGTACGGACACCCATGCCCATTGCATTGGACTTCTCATAGAAGCCGCCGTGGAGCATCGGGGTCAAACCATTATCAATAACAGTGTTGATCAGCTCGCTGAAAGTGAAGGACTGACCTTCCTGAATCATGGTGATCCATGCCAATACAACGAGGAGAATGAAGCCAACAACCAAGCCGATCAAGATACAAAGAATGGAGGAGGACAACGATGCCAATCCGCTCTTTGTATTTGCCAACGGGGAGGCTAATCTTTTTTTCATTCCGGTACCCTCCTCAATTACATGCGCTTTGCGCCCGCCATATACAAGCCGAGCGTCTGCACATCAGTAGTCTTCGGGTCAAACTCGCCGACGATCTCACCCTCATACATAACGAGAATGCGGTCGGAGAGGTTCATGACCTCATCAAGCTCAAGAGAAACCAGCAGAACAGCCTTGCCGGCGTCACGCTGTGCAATGAGCTGTGCGTGGATATATTCGATAGCGCCAACGTCAAGACCGCGAGTCGGCTGAACAGCGACCAACAGCTCGGGCTCTTTATCGATCTCACGGGCAACGATAGCCTTCTGCTGGTTACCGCCGGACATGGAACGAGCCGTGGTGATGGGTCCCTGACCGCTACGAACGTCGTACTGCTTGATCAGCTTGTTCGCATAATCTCTGACCGCACCGTTCTTAATAAAGCCGGCAGTCTGGAATTCCTTTTCCCAATAGCGCTGCAAAACAAGGTTCTGCTCCAAAGAGTAATCGAGAACCAAGCCGTGCTTGTGGCGATCCTCCGGAATGTGGCTCATGCCCATCTTGCTGCGGTCACGAATCTTTGCTTTGGTAATATCATTGCCGAGCATAGTGACCTTGCCGGAAACAGGCTTGACCAAGCCGGTCAGGGCATAGACAAACTCCGTCTGACCATTGCCCTCGATGCCTGCCAAACAAACGATCTCACCTTGACGGACATTAAAGGAAACATCCTTAACAGCATTGTTCTTATGTACTCTCGAAGCAACGGTAATGCCCTCAACCTCAAGAACAACATCGCCGGGCTTGCATTCCTTCTTCTGAGCTACAAGCTGAACATCACGACCGACCATGAGCTGAGACATCTTTTCAACAGAGGTATCCGCAACATCAACCGTGCCCATGTACTTGCCCTTACGAAGGACGGAGCAACGGTCGGCAACCGCCTTGATCTCAGCGAGCTTATGCGTAATGAAGAGGATGCTCTTGCCCTCAGCCTTAAAGCCGCGCATGATATCCATCAGTTCATCGATCTCCTGCGGTGTCAAAACAGCCGTCGGCTCGTCGAAAATCAGGATTTCATTTTCACGATAGAGCATCTTCAAAATCTCGACACGCTGCTGCATACCGACGGAAATATCCTCGATCTTAGCATCCGGGTCGATATGAAGACCGTAACGCTCGGAAAGCTCTACGACCTTCTTTCGTGCCAATGCACGGTCGACAACAGGACCGCTCATCGGTTCTGCGCCGAGGATGATGTTGTCCAGAACAGTGAAGCATTCAACCAACTTAAAATGCTGATGCACCATGCCGATATGAAGCGCAGTCGCATCATTCGGGTTACGGATCTTAACTTCCTGTCCGTCCTTCAGGATCTTACCTGCCTCAGGCTGGTACAAACCGAAAAGGACACTCATGAGGGTGGACTTGCCAGCGCCGTTCTCACCAAGCAAGGCGTGGATTTCTCCTCTCCGCAGCTGCAGAGTGACATCATCATTTGCCTTGATGCCGGGGAATTCCTTGGTGATGTTCAGCATTTCAATTACATAGTCTGCCATACATTCACTCCCTTATGTCTTTTTTGCTTACTACTTAGTTATTATAGCAGAGCTGTCTAAAAAAAGCAACCGCCAAATTGCAATTTTTTTCTTAAAAACACAAAACTTTCGTTACAAATATTCATAATGTTTCCAAAATTTCTCAACGGCAGATCCATTTATGACGCGAATGAATAAAAGATAAAAAAGACCTCCGGCGAACCGGAGGTCTTGATTTGTTAAGTTAGCAATTAGCCGATAACTTCAACAGTGGTGTTAGCAGAGACAGTGGGGAGAACCTCAGCGTCAGAGCTGTTGTCGATAACACGAGTGCCGTCCATGATCTCAGCCTTAACAGTCTCATACTCTTCAACAGTGAAGGTGTTCAGCTTCCAGGAAGCCTCAGCGGTCGGGATGCCGACATAGTCGCCTTCGTTCAGGGAGAAGGTCTTGAACTGTGCGCTGTAGTTTGCCCAGTTGCCAGCCTGCAGGTCGCCCAGGGTGGTCTCAACGACAGCCTGGAGGCCCTTCATAGCGGAAGTGATGATGCAGGGATCGATGTAGCTCTGGTCAACGTCAACACCGATGACCTTGCCTTCGTACTTGTTAGCAGCCTCAACTGCGGAGGAGTAGATGCCGCCGCCGCAAGCGAAGACGACCTCAGTACCAGCCTCGTACCAACCTTCCATCTTAGCGGTGGTCTCGGGAGTGCCGTAGAACTGGCCGCCGTAGGTGTAGTTGATGTTGATGTTTACGCCCATCTCGGAAGCAGCTGCGTCAGCGCCCTGGATGAAGCCGTAGCCGTAACGGATAACAGCAGGAACAGCCATGCCGCCCAAGAAGCCGAGCTGAGTGTAGCCGTCCTTAACTGCTGCGTAGCCTGCCAGATAGCCAGCCTGCTCTTCTGCGAAGGTCATGCAGACAGCGTTTGCAGCGGGCTCATAGTAGGTAGTATAGTCATAGGTCATGTCGCCGGAGCCAACGTCAACAGCAACGAAGTAGACATCGGGATAAGCTTCCTGAGTCTCGATCAAAGTGGTGCCGAAGAGGTAGCCGGGCATAACGATAACGTTTGCGCCTTCGCTGACAGCCTGACCAACGGACAGGACACGAGCGTCAGTGGAGTCTTCTGCGGGCTGATAGTAGGTGTAGTCAACGCCGTTTGCGGAGCACCATGCCTCAACGCCCTGCCAGCAAGCCTGGTTGAAGGACTCGTCGTCGATGGTGCCAACGTCAGTAACAAGAGCTACCTTTGTGATGATAGCAGCGGGGATCTCCTCGGTGGGAGCCTCAGTGGTGTCCTCTGCTTCAGGAGCAGCGGTGGTGTCCTCTGCTTCAGGAGCAGCGGTGGTGTCCTCAGCTACGGGAGCTGCGGTGGTTTCTGCCTCGTCTTCTGCACAGCCTACGAACATGCAAGCTACCATGCAGATGGCGAGAAGAAGTGCTACAAGTTTCTTCATTTTCTTATCCTCCAAAATTTTTTTGCGGTAAACCGCTTGATACATTATTGCACGAATTGTGCAAAAAATCAAGTCTTAACTAAAAGTTTGTGAAAAATAACCAAAATCAATCGCCAATATTTGACTTTGAGAAGCTCAATGCCAGCATATTGATCAAATTTGTTTCGTAGAAGGTACCATCGCCCTTGCTCAGATAGATCTTAAAGTCATCCTCGCAGAACTCACGCATGACCTGACGGCACACACCACACGGTGCGCAGAGATCTTTTACAGGTTCGCCAGCCTTGCCGCCGACGATCGCGATTGCCTCAAATTCACGTTCTCCCTCATAAACTGCGGTGAAAAACGCTGTGCGTTCTGCGCAATTGGTCGGGCCGAAGGCTACGTTTTCGATATTTGCACCCTGATAGACCTTGCCGTCCTTCGTCAGCAGGGCTGCGCCGACCGCAAAATTCGAATAGGGGCAATAGGAATGCTCTCTTGCCTCGATTGCAAGATTCACTAATTCGATAGGTGTCATAATGCCTCCAAAATGGGCGGAATCGTTTGGACCGGTGTCCGCCCGTTTCTATTAGATAATTTCTTTCGCAAAGCTCTTTCCGGGAGTGTGATACTCCACGCCGAGCAGCTCGGTGATGGTTGCAGCGATATCGGCAAAGCTCTTTCTGGTGCCAAGGTTGACAGGTTTGACCTTCTTGCCGGCAATGAGCAGCGGCACATACTCACGGGTATGGTCGGTCGTTGCGGTATAAGCGGGATCGCAGCCATGGTCGGCGGTGATCATCACGATATCGTCCTCGCCCAACTTCTCCATAAACTCCTTGAGCCAAGCGTCAAACTCGGTCAACGCCTGTGCATAGCCGTCAATGTTGCGGCGATGACCGTAGAGCATGTCGAAATCGACAAGATTAATGAAGCACAGACCGTTGAAATCACGCTCTGCATATGCCATGGTCTTGTTCAAACCGTCTGCATTGCCCTTGGTGTAAACGTGCTCGGTGGTTCCCTGTCCTGCGAAGATATCATAGATCTTACCGACAGCCAGCATGTCCTTGCCGGAAGCCTTGATGGCATCGAGCATGGTCTGTGCGGGCGGCTCAAGGGAGAAGTCATGACGGTTTGAGGTGCGGCTGAAGCCGTCTTTTGCATTGCCGATGAAGGGACGGGCGATGACACGACCGACACCATGCTTGCCGACAAGCAGTTTACGGGCGATGCGGCAATATTCATAGAGCTGTTCGGGAGGAACGACATCCTCATGCGCAGCGATCTGGAACACGGAGTCCGCAGAAGTATAAACGATCAAATCGCCGGTCTTCACATGCTCCTCGCCGTACTTATCCAAAACCTCGGTGCCGGACCACGGTGCATTTGCCAAAACGCCTCTGCCGGTCGCCTCGCGGAAGGGCTTTAACAGCTCCTCGGGGAAACCCTCGGGATAGGTGGGCAGCGGATTCTCAGAAACCAAACCTGCGATCTCCCAGTGACCGATGGTGGTATCCTTGCCCATGGATGCTTCCTGCATACGGGCGCATGCGCCGGTCTGTTCAACCTTCGCCAAATAATCGATGCCTTCAATATTGCCCAAGCCGAGAGCGATCATGTTGGGAATACGCAGCTTGTCAGAAGTTGTGCAGCTCTTGAGCGTATTGACGCCGACATCACCGAACTTCTCAGCATCGGGCATTGCACCGCAACCGCAGGAGTCAAGTACAAACAAAAATACTCGCTTCATTCCGATTCTCTCCTTACTTTTCCAGCTTGACGGCGGTCTCCAGAGCGACCTGCATCATCTCACGGAAAGAGGTCTGACGCTCCTCAGCAGGCAGCTCCTCATGCGTGAGCATATGGTCGGAAATGGTGCAGATGCAAAGCGCTCTCTTGCCCCAGCGTGCAGCCGTTGCATACAAGCCCGCTGCCTCCATCTCGCAAGCCATAACGCCCATCTTCTTCCACATTTGAACGGTGTCCAGCGGCTCAGGCATGCCCTCATCATCATTGTAGAAGTTGTCAGTGGACAGAACATTGCCAACAAAGTATCTTGCGCCCAGCTCTTCACATGCCTCTACAGCCTTACGCAGCACGGGATAAGACCCGATGGGTGCATAGGTTCCGTCGAGATGGTACTGATGCATAAAGTTGGAGTCGGTGCAGGCACCCTGTGCGATCACGATATCACGAACATGAATATCGGGGTTGATAGAGCCTGCCGAGCCCACACGGATGATGTTCTCAACACCGTAGGCATTGTAAAGCTCGTAGGAATAGATGCCGATGGAGGGGATGCCCATGCCGGAAGCCATGACGGAGATCTTCACGCCCTTGTAGGTGCCGGTGTAGCCCTGCACGCCACGGACGTTGTTGACCAAAACGGGATTTTCGAGGAAATTCTCGGCGATATACTTTGCACGCAGCGGATCGCCGGGCATCAGCACGGTCTTACCGAAATCTCCAAGCTTTGCATTGATATGGGGGGTGGGACAATTCATAATAGTTCTCCTTTCAAATATATGAAATTGTATTTTGCGGGTTTTATTTCACCTTGCGGTGTTCTCGAATGTTGCGGATCCAGCATCTGTGACACATGGCAATATAACGGTCATTGCCGCCAAGCAGCAGCTGTTCGCCCTCTGTGACCACATAGCCCTCTGCATCGATGCGTGCGGTATTGGTCGCCTTTGCGCCGCAATCGCAGATCGTCTTGATCTCCGTGAAAGTATCTGCCACTTCAAAAAGTCTGCGACTGCCGTCAAACAGTGTGCTGCGGAAGTCTGTTCGAAGTCCGAAGCAGATCACGGGGACATTCTCCACATCCACAATCTCACGAAGCTGATCGATCTGCTCCGGCGGCATGAACTGGCATTCATCGACAATGATGACATCCATTTTCTCCCGCTGACGGAACAAAGCACAGATATCGTCCTCCGGTGTGATCACCTGCGCCGGTGCCTGCAGACCGATACGGCTGCGCAGGATCACCTCGCCGTCCCGCCGATCCGCAGAAGGCTTGAGAAGCCACACGGTCATGCCGTTCTCTTCATAATTATACTTCGTGATGAGTGCCTGCGCCGTTTTCGACGAGCCCATCGCTCCGTATTTGAAATAAAGCTTCGCCATGTGTTACCTCCAATGATCCTTCTCGTCTCTATTATACAAGATTATTCTCCTGATTGCAAGAGTCGGTTTTTCAATTCTGCTCGACAGACCGGCGCTGTTCTTCCGTTGGCTCGGTCGGTTCGGTCGGTTCGGTGGATTCGGTCGGCTCCGTAGATTCCGTCGGCTCCGTAGATTCCGTCGGCTCCGTAGATTCCGTCGGCTCCGTAGATTCGGTCGGCTCTGTAGATTCGGTC
>SVKY01000030.1 GCA_015068235.1 Oscillospiraceae bacterium | reverse complement strand
CTCGGTTGCTCGCATGCATACCGCTGCGGCGGCATCTGTGCGCCCGTGCAGGCACTTCGTGTGGGCGGACAGAGTCGTCCGCCCCTACAATTTGAAAAACAAAACTCACCGATAAATCGGAATTTGACGATCAAAGTGTCATCCTGAGCGAAGCGAAGGATCTTAGCGTGATTAGCAAATTTGTCTGCATAATTTCGGTGCCAACAAGATTCTTCGGTCGTTCAGAATGACAGTTATGTTTTTTATAACAATGACAAGGTCATAGCCATTTAAGCGTTTGATCCCGAAAGATAACGCTTTCGAGGTGTCTTATTTCTATTTCAGCACCTGTGCGGCGCGTTTGAGATATTTTCGGATCTCAATTTTCTGCGGACACAAGCCCTCACAGGCGCCGCAATCTAAGCACTGCGCAATTGCACTAATATCTGCATGATAGTCTTGGCGCAGCTTTCTTGCGTTATAAGCCTCGAAGATTTCGGGAATCGGAATATTCGCAGGGCAACCGTCCGTACAGTAGCGGCAAGAGGTACAAGGGATCGTTTCAAGCCTCCGAACGATCATACGAAGCTCGTCGGCAAGTGCAAATTCCTCCTGCGTAAAGGGCTGGACATTGACAAACGTGTCTAAATTCTCCTGCATCTGCCTTAAATCGCTCATGCCTGAAAGCACCACCTTGATCTGCGGAAAGCTTGCACAATAGCGCAGAGCAAATGCAGCCTCGTTTCTGCCTTGCAGAAGATCTTTTCCCTCCTGTGGCAAATTGGCAAGCGTGCCACCCTTGACGGGCTCCATAACAACCACCGGCTTACCAAATGCTTCGCAAATGTCATAGCATTTCAAGCTTTCTACATCGGGGTTATCCTTGTCGGCATAATTAAATTGCAGCTGAACCAGCTCGATCTCGGGATGATTTTCCAACACCCACTGCAAAAACTCGGGAGAATCGTGGAAAGACATACCAATATGACGGATCTTTCCAGCCGCTTTCAGCTGTTTAACGAAGTCAAAGGCATTGACTCGCTTGAATTTTTCATAATAGCTTGTCCGCATTGCGTGGAAAAAGTAGTTATCAAAATACGCAACACCGCAAGCCTCCAACTGGCTTTCAAACAACGGAGCAAGGTCCTTCTCCTCCTCAAAGCAGATCGTCGTCAGCTTGTTCGTTAAAACATACGACTCTCTCGGATAGCGCTTTGTCAAGCCCTCTCGAAGCGCAATCTCGCTACGACCGCCATGGTAAACATGAGCCGTATCAAAATAATTTCCGCCCGCTTGCATATATGTATCCACCATTTGGCTGAAAGCTTCAATATCTACCTCATCGCCGACTTTTGGCAGGCGCATGCAGCCAAAGCCGAGTTTTGTTTTCAAATTTCCGAACATGAAACCGCCTCCTTTTTTCTTATTGTAAACGATGATTTTCTATCCGTCAAGAAAAATCCCGATTGACTTGCAGGAATTGTCATTGTATGATATTCAAGAAAGGAGCTGATAAGATATGCAGCTTGACGGCTTTATCTTTTTTATCCTGATGATCGCCATCGGATACACCGTTACGAAAATAAAATTGGTCGGGGAAACCGCCGCAGACTCTCTTTCCTCCGTGCTGCTCAATGTGTGCTTCCCTGCCATGGTCCTCAAAAACTTCCTCAACACAAATACAGAGCATCTCATGCAATCCGGGCTTGCCTCTTTGATCGTTTCGCTGATCTGTGCAACGCTTCCCTCTGTCATCGTTTATTTTCTGCTGCGCAAGGCAGAGCCTGACCGCAGAACACTGTTTCGATACATCAGCGGAATCGGCAACACCTCTTTCGTCTGCATTCCGCTTTTCAGCCTGTTCTTGGATGCCGATCAAATGCTGATCGTTATTGTGCATGGCGCAGTGATGGATATTCTGATTTGGGCGATCCATCATCAGCTCTTCCTTGGAAGCAGTGCAGCTTCCAAAAAGCAGATCATGAAAAAAATGTTTACCTCTCCCTGTTTGATCGCCGTGCTTCTCGGCATCATTCTCTGCTTGGCAGAAGTCAAGCTTCCCTCTTTTCTTACCTATACCATCAACACCGTTGAGGCAGCCGTTTCTCCGCTTGCACTGCTGTTCATCGGCATGCTGATCTGTAGATACGGTCTGTTAGGCTGGATCAAAAGCAAGGATGCGATCATTTATTCCGTTTTGCGTGTTTTGGTCTATCCTTGTCTCATTTTCTCTGTTTTATATTGGATCCTTCCGCTGCAAACAGCTTTGATCCTTTCCATGCTCTTCGGTTCGCCCACACCCATCACCGCAGTTTTATGGTGCAAGGAATATGGGCGCAGCACACAGCTTGTTGTCAACTGCCTGATCCCTTCAACGATTCTCTATTTCAGCGTGATGGGCAGTGCTCTTTTGCTGCTGACGCAGTTTTCGATCCTATAATTAACTAAGGAGGCTTTTATGCGCACTGTATGCAAGCGCCTGCACCGAGGCGACGATCTTTTTTTATCCATCCGAGACATTGCCCAAAGAGAGCATATCAAAGCTGGCGTGATTCTTTCGTCAGTTGGCTGCGTTTTGTCCGCCCGTGTTCGAGATGCAAGCGGTGTGAACATACAAGACATTGATGCGCATTGTGAGATTCTCAGTCTGAACGGCACCGTTAGCGAAAATCGCTGTCATCTACACATTGCTTTGAGCAAAGAAGACTTGTCCACCGTCGGCGGTCACTTGGTCGAAGGGTGCATCATCAACACGACCTGCGAATTGGTGATCGGGATTTTAGACGGTTGGCAGTATGCTGCGGAATTTGACGAAGCGACCGGCTATGACGAACTGATTTTTGAAAGGATAGAATCATGAAAAACACCACACTTTGTTATATCGAAAAGGATGGCTGCTATCTGCTCCTGCATCGCATCAAAAAGGAAAATGACCTAAACAAGGACAAGTGGATCGGTATCGGCGGTAAATTCGAGGAAAACGAAACCCCCGAGGAATGCTTGCTCCGAGAAGCAAAGGAAGAGACCGGCTTGACATTGACCGAATACCGCTACTGCGGCATCGTCACCTTTGTTTCCGACATGTGGGAGGGCGAGTATATGCACCTATTCCACGCAACGGGCTTTGAGGGCGAATTGATCGATTGTGACGAGGGCACGCTCGAATGGGTCGATAAAGATTTTTTTGCAACACTTCCGCAATGGGAAGGCGATAAAATTTTCCTGAAGCTGATGCAGGAAAATGCACCGTTTTTCTCTCTCAAGCTTTGCTACGAGAGTGATCGGCTTGTTTACTCCGCCTTGAACGGAACACCGCTTGGATGAGATCGATCGGCAAGTTCCGATTTGCCGGTGAGTTTCAAATTTTGAACTGTAGGGGAGGGTCATGACCCTCCCGCACAGAAAACGGTAGAATTTCGCAGCAAACCAATGTGAAAACGTAATATTTTACGATAGTCAAAAACAATCATGGTAGTTCCTGCACACGGCAGGATCATGGCCCTCCCCTACAGTGGTTGATACGTTCTGTTCGACAAATCGGAATTTGGCGCTTATTATAACACAAGCAAAACGGATGAGGCTTGGCTGCCTCATCCGTTTGCTTTTTATTTGCGTTATTCTTTTATTTTGCTTCCATGTAAGCTGCAACCGCATCGCCGTAAGTGAGCATTGCGTTGACCATGTTCAATTCACTTTCGCTTACATTGCTCTTTGCTCTGGTCTGTGCAACATAGCTCTCTACGCTCCAGGAAACCGTCTCGGAAATTGCCGTGGCGTCTTCATAGAACGTTGCCGTGACGACATCACGCATTTCCTTGGCGCCAACATCCTCATACACAGCAGAGCACATCACATTCGATTTCACGGTAACGGGCAGCACCGCAAGCATATTCCCGTCTGCATCTCTGAGCAAGCATCTCAAAGTGCCTGTACCGGTCGGTGTGTAAACACAGAACAGATTCAAACGCACCTTAGACGTTACCGTAATGCTTGCAGTCAGGGCTCTGCCGCTTCCGCTGCTTGCAGAATAATCCACCGCTTCGGGCGTTGTCTTTGTCGCATATGCAAGCTGTGCCGCAGTCAAGTCCGCTGTTACGAGCTTGTCAGCATTGTAATTCAAGTGCGTCTGTGCAGCTGCGCCGTACTTGAGCATATCGACACACATGGTTTTCAGCTCTGCACTCGAATCCGCTGCATCGATCTTGCTAAGCAGGAAGCTCTTAATGGAGCTGTCGTTCGTCTTGCCGTAGCGAACAGTGCCGTCCTCCTCTACAGCGTAGAGCGTTGTCGAGAAGACATCACCCATCTCCTTGGCATTGATGCCCTCGTAGCTGAGCTGATACATGAGAACCTCACCTGTCGTCGGATGCGTCTTGACGGTCATCGGCGTTCTGCCTTCGCCCTCACCGAAGATCGTAACGATCGGATCAGCACCTGCAACCTCCTTGGAAACAACAATGTAGAAGTCCTTATAGGAGTTTACCGTGCTTGCAAGGAAGCTGTAGTTGACCTTCATTTCGGCGCCGACCGAAATTGACATATTGAACACCAGATTCTTGTCATAAACGGCTTCAGGCTCTGTACTCTCCGTTGCGCCGCAGATGCAAGCGTCATCGGTGTAGGAATGCGCCTCAGTTGCGCTGTAGTCGCAATTTGCGCAGCCTACGGTATGATCGTTGCCGTTGTTTGTATAGGTGTAGCTATGATTCTTCTTTTCCAAGGGAATGTAAGAAGCAGGGATCTCATAAGTCGCATTGGCATCAATGTAGTACTTGCCGCAATTGCCACAAGCATAGTGCTGAACATGACCCTCTTCGCTACAGGTCGCAGCCTTTGCCGCATAATACGTCAGGCTGTGTCCTGTCTTTTCCACAACAACAAAGCTCAACGGAATCTGATACTTCGCATCAGCATCAATATAGCACTTGCCACAATCAGAGCATTCGAAGTAAGCAGAGTTGCCATCTGTCATACAGGTAGCCTCGACTCTCGCATGAGCGATCAAATCGTGACCGGAGGTTTCAATCGTCTCGGTCTTTGTCGCATGACAGCCGCTGCAGGTGTAGGTGATTTCACCGCTTTCCAAACAGGTTGCTTCCTTGGTGACAACGCCGCCATCAAAGCTGTGTCCAGTTGCAGGAACGACCTTCTGTGCAACGATAATTGCATTACATGCCGAGCAATGGCTGCCTTCGGTCAGTCCGTCTGCCTCACAGGTTGCTGCAACGGCAGCATCCTTCACGAGCGTGTGGCCTGTGGAACCGAGTGCCTCTGTCTTGGTTACAGCGCACAACGAACAGGTGTAGGTCTTAACGCCCGCAGCAGTGCAGCTGGAGGAAGAAGTGATCTTGCCTTCGTCCCAAATATGATCGGAAAGCATCATATAATCACAATCAAAGCAAGCGTGCATCTTAGCAGTAATACCGCTGTCATCGGTATTTTCAACATACTTCAAAGTATGCGCAATTGCGGTAAAGTCAGGATAGAGGACGGTATCCTCGGTGAAGCTGTAGGAGCTCAGATCGACCTTTGTACCATCAAGCTTGATCCAGCCGCTAAATGTATAGTGGTTGTTCTCATCGGGTTCTCTCTCAGGCATTGCGCCTGTGTACTCTGCCTTACCGGAGTCGCTAACCACACTGTGCTGAACAACGGTATCGCCATCGTTGCCAATGAAATCAACGAAGCATACTGCACCGTCTGGGGTGTTGATCTTATCGCCGATGTAGATATAGTCGATGACCATATTGCTCTCTTCGCCTTCGATCGCCTGCAGAGAAACTGCGGAAATACGAATTGCGTAGATCGTGGTGATCGTGTTCATATAGTCTTCGGCGTTGAGATTGATGGTGAAGTATTCGCCATTGAGATCGTCGGTCTTGAGATTATATCTGAGGCTGGTGTCCGTGACAACCTCCTCACCTGCAGCCGTCATCAGGTAGACAACGATTTGACCGTTTGTACCCTCGACAACAGGAGCAATATTCTCAAGCTTCATTCTGATCTGAACAACCTGAGCATTTCCGTTCGGAGCATAGGTCAAAGGTGCGCTCGCCATGGAGCCGGAAATGCCGACTGTCTGCAGGTAAGGCGAAGAGCCAACGACTTTTGTGCTCATTGTGCCGGCGACGTTATCGAACACCGGATCCTCGTTACGAAGTGCATTGAATTTCCAGTTGCCGGTATCGTAGTTCACGTCACCATAGGTCTTGCTGCTATATCTGTCGCGGTCCTCACTGCGATTGACGAAGTCGAAGAGAAGGGTATCCTGAACAGGCAGCTTCTTCTCCGTGCCGATATAGATAAAGTCAGTTGTAACCTTACTGTTCATATTTCCCGAAACATTGCCAAAATACAGGCGCAGCTTGCTAATCACACCGCATGCACGGATCTCATCGGTCAAATCGACTGTAAAGAGGCTAAAGTCCGTTGCGTTGAGCTGCTCAGATGTCAATGTAATGGCATCGGTAGAGCCAAGCACACCGCTATCATTGAAGAACTGTATTGTCAAATAAGGATTCTTGCCATCGATCAATGCGAAGTTCTCCAGCTTCAAGCGCAGCTGCATGGTTTCAGCCTGAGACAGGTCATAGATCAGGTTCATGGTGCTATCCACGCAGATGGAGCTAATATCATCCTGCGCCGGAGCCGCAACCAAGATACCCTCATCATTGTTGATCGAAGTGTTCGCAGCAACAAGTCCCGTAGTCAAGGTCTTCCACTGTAAGTTCTCACTATCGTCATAGTTCAAATTGCCATAGGTCTTGGAGTCATAGCGCGCACAATCTGCCTCGGTATTTGCAAAGTCAAAGTAGAGCTTCTCGCTAACCGGCAGCTCTGCCTTCGGTCCAACAAATACATAATCCACACTCAAAGTGCCGTCCGTGACGCCGTTGAATGCAACTTGGATACCATTGATCTGCTCGGCAGTTGCAAAGGTCGTGTCCGCAAGTGCAATGGTTGCAACCATATAGCCGGAAGCAATATCATAGGTAACAGAATCAACGGACAGCCACTCTGCTTGCTCGTTTACATAGTAATGGAGCTTGACCAAAACCTTTGTTGCTGTAGTGCCGTCGATCTTGAAGCGGACCTGGAGATAATCCTCAGCGCCGGGCATGTACTGAAGTGGGCACCGCTCGCCGGAGGTGGAACCGCCAATCGCCGTGCGGATGTAAGAATTCGCAGTGATCGTGCCGGTCAGATCGCCGTTGACGATCGCCTTATCCGTGAGGTTGCCTGCCAGCCAGTTGTCAGTAGTATCGAAGTTGGTCTTGCCGTAGGTATCGGTCGCATAGCGGTACTCCGCTTCCTTATCGGCGGTAAAGTCGAAGAACAGCTTGTTCTGCGTCGGCAGGTTCTCCGGTTGTCCAACATAGGCATAATCGATCGTGAACTTTGCTGCAGTATCAGCAGCAGTGGAGATGCCTTCAAAACCGATGCGCAGGGCGCTGATGAAGGTCGCCTCAGTGAAGGAAGCATCCAGCGGCAGATTGAGCAAATGATACTCGCCATCGAGATAAGTTTCATCGAGGAGCAGCTTGGTTACCGCATCATTTGCGATCTGCGTTCTCTCATCGGTCATATAGTGAATGATGACCGCAGGAGTTCCGTTGACAGCAGCATTTTCAATCTTGAAGCGCAGCTGCAGGGTGTCACCGGCACTGGGAACATAACGCAGCAGTGTGTCAGTCGTATGACCGGTGTCGGAGGTCTGCACATAGTGATAGCTCTGGGTTGCATCACTCGACGTGAAGGAAAGGGTTCCTGCCTCGTTATCATAGGTCAATTCACCAACAGAAGCAGTTCTGCCAAACCAATTGCCATTATCAAAGTTATGATTTCCATAGGTCTTGGAGGTGTAACGCTGCTGATCCTCCTCAGTGTTTTCGAAGCCGAAGTAGAGCCGATCCTTAGCGCCAACATAGATGTAATCGATAATGATCGTGCCATCGCCGGAGCTAAGCAGGTGCTGGAATCTGAAGCCCAAAGACTTGATCATATCCACGCCGGTGAACTTATCGTCCAGCTCGATGGTTGCAATCTGATATCCCTCTGCATCCATATTGATCTCGGCTCTCAGCGCTCCGTCTGTGCCGTAAGCACCATCATCGATATAGTCGTAGATCAGTGCAAGCACAGGGGTCTTGCCCTCAGCAGCCACACAGCCGTTGAGCTTAAAGCGCATCTGGACATAGTCCGCACTTGTCGGGATATAGCTCAGCGGGTAATACTTTTGATGGCCATCGCTGGACCACGGGTACGCACCGTAGGTATTCGTTGTTTCAAGCCAGGGACCGTAAATGCCGTTAGCATCAGCACCTGCACCGACATTGACGGAAATTGTACCTGCCTCGTTGTCAATGGAATAGTTCTTTGCAGAACCATTGTCAGCAGTTGCCCAATAGCCTTCCGTGTTCTTGTCAAAGTTTAGGTTGCCGTAAACAGTGCTGCTGTAGCGTCTGAGCGCACTTGCACTGCTGTCAAAATCGAAGTACAGCTCACTGGTATTCTGCGCAGAAGGAGCTGCGGAAGCCGGTCCGATGTAGATATAGTCAATTTCATAAGTCGCACTGGACTCAGTGTCCTTCGGAACACCCAGCGGATCGATACGCAGACTTGTCAAGGTCTGACCGACATAAGCTCTGCTGGCGTCGAACGGGAGCTGGATGACCTGATAATCGCCGGAGGTATGTACATATTTGTGGTTTGCGACAGAGTAGGTTTCATTATAGGTTGTCTGCGAGGAGGTGGTAAAGAATACCTGGAAGCCCGTGTTGGGTCCGGTCGTGACATCCATCTTGATACGCACCTCGACGATATCATCGCCGCCGATATTATAGTGCGCAGCCTCGGAGCCCAATTGTGTGCAGACATAAGGATCATAGCCGGAAATCGTGCCGTAAAGAATACCCTTAGAGTTATCGACCTCTGCGGTGATCGTGCCTGCCGCTGTCTTCTTCCAATCTGCAGTTTCATCAGAAATTTCACCTGCATTGAAGTGCATGCTCAAGCTATCCGCTGCCACATAGCTGTAGCCGCAGCCGCCGGTTGCAGAGTGCGCATCCACATCGATCAAATTGGTCGTCGGATTCAAGCCACCGACACATTCGTAGGAGGTATAGCCATCTGTCTCGACCGTCTCAACGATACAGTTCTCTGTCAGATCGGTCAAGCAGTTGTAGCAGAATGCGAAGTGCTTGCCGTTGCCGTCGGTCCATGTCTCGATGGCGGAGTGTGTATCGCCGCAGGTACCCTTGACGATGCCGTCATAAACGCCTGCATCTACACCCTTCGTCACGCAGAAGGATTTTCCCTCTTTGTAAGAAGAGCCGTAATAAGAGGTCAGTTGCACTGCGCCGTAGGTCGTGCTGGGAGTACCCTTGACGGCAACAGTGAAAGAAGCCTGCGAGGTACCGCCGAGAATCGCACTGCCACTGTTGGAAATAGTGATCGTCTTTTTATCCGAGCTGACGGTGAAGCTTGCGCCGGACTTGTAGCCGGTCTTATTGCTAAAGCCGTTTGTCAGCTTGCTCGTATCTACGGTCATGCCGTTTTGGAGCTTGAATACATGCTTGGTGTCGGAGGTCGAGGTCTGATTGCCCACATAAATATCCAGCGTTGCATCATCTTCATTATACGTTGCGCTGCCGATGGTCATCAGAGCGCCACGGAAGAAGGCATAGCCCATAATATCGCCATAAGAGGTGTTGGCGTTGACAGTTTCAGCCTTTGCCATGATTTGAGGAATTTCCGCATTCAAATCAGAAGCATTGGAGGTATAGGTCTCGTCAAACGCCTGTTCGCCAACGACAACATTCGCACCTGCAGCAGCACACTTCTCAGCCAAGCTTGCGGGCCAAGAGGAGGTCTTCTGATACTGCGAAGCATAAGCCATAGGAACGACATAGTCAGTGGTCTTTGCCAGTTTAGCAACATCCTGACCGTAGAGGCACTTGCTGAAGGTATCCTCAATGGGTTCGGGCATGAGTGCGCAGGAGATGATAATGCCGTCGCCTGCTGCTTCCTTGACGGTCTCAACAAAGCCTGCAACCGTGTCGGTACGCATCTGCATAAATGCCTGAGCGCCCTTATAAGCATCGCCGTAAGAGGAGTTGAGCAAAACCGTGCCAAAGCCTGCGAGTGAAGAAGCGCTGGTACCGCTGGAGGAATATGCAACATAAGAATAGCTTGCGCCGTTATTATAGCCTGCGGTGGAAGTTGTCTTGGTGGTATAGCTGTAGCCACCCGTAGAGCACATCGCCTTGGTTGCAGCATTGTACTGCGCAATCGTGATGCCATACTTGGTCAACAGCGTATCACGAGCATTCTGACCCCAGTCATAGTACAAAGCGAAATAACGGATACAGTCGAGGTGAATACCTGCAACATCGTAATTTTCAACAATTTCCTTGACCAGCTCTGATGTGTATGCGCGATAGCCCTCATCACGCAGATTCAAGCGCTGGTTGACAGAAGAGCTGTAGCCTACACGGAAATGATAAGCCATAGCACTGCTGTCAATATTGTTCATATAATGGTCATCGTGACCTGCCATCATCCATGCGTGAACACGGATGCCGTAAGGCTTGGCAGCCTCACATGCCTGCTTGAGCAGGTCGCCGTAAGCAGACACTTCACTGGTCGTGACAGTGTTTGCAACATTGGACTTCCACGCCAGCTTACCTGCAGTACCCTTGACAAGCAGATAAACATCGGTAATGCCCAGCTTTGCATAGTCTGCCATCAGATTCGCAGCGCCACGGCTGCCGAGCGTGCTGGCATTGAGCCAGTCGCCCACGATGGTGTTGGATGCGGATGATTTGGTCGCAACCGATTTGGTTGCAGGTGCCGATTCTTCTACCGTAACGGCAATTTCATTCTCAGTGGCTTCATTCGTCGCGAAAGCGGTTCCAACGCAGGAAACGAGGAGTGCAAGCACCAGAAGCATGGAGAACAAACTGCGATAAATTTTACTCACTTTCATAATCTTCTCCTTATCATGTTTTAGTTTCATTCCTGAATTGAACCATCAGAACGGAAGCGATGCATAATAGCTATAGAAGGTGCCGGTGGTGTTGGTCTTATAGCCCAAATAGTTATAATTACTGACGAGGTCAGCGGTATACCACTTCGTGCCACAGTAGATCGTTGCCCAAACGTGACCTGTAGACATGGTAGAGAAGTGGCAATAACCATGCGCATATCTACCCGGAACGCCCAAGGAGCGAGCGCAAGCATTCATCAAGTGTGCCATGTCACAGCAGTTGCCGCACTTGTCTCGCCATACGCCCAGCGCACCTCTTGAGGTATCATAGTAGTATTCATAGCTTGTTTTATCGTTCAGGTACTCAAACAGATTGAAGATTGCCTGATAAGTACTGGTAGGATTTGAATACCCGCCGTAAGTACCGCTGGAATAGTACATGCCGGTCTTTGCAACCGTGATGATGGTCGCATTGGTGGACTGGCAATTAGAGGTCGGCACCAAATACTTGGCATAAGCGGAGTAATCCACACCGAACGTCGCATCACCCTCAGAGTATGTACCACTGGTCACGATCCAGTTGGTAGCACTGCAGTAATTCGGCAGACGGCCTTCTTCATAATAGAAGCTCATGTTCTTTGCATAGAAATAAACAGCCTCTTTATAGTGCATGAAGCCCAAAGAAGTGGTCATATAGTTCGGGCCCTGACCGTTATTATCACAGAAGGTCATATATTTCTGCGCTCTTTCAACCGTCTCGGCAAGCTCAATGTTGCCCGGTGTGAGGGTGTCCTGCGGATTTTCCGGCTCATTTAGATCGGGCGTCGTCAGTGTGCCCGAGGTCGTGCCTGCGTTGATGCCAACGATCGCTGCACTGCAAAGATATGCAAACTCCGCTCTGGTGAAAGTCTGTCCGTTGACCGTTACCGAGGTGGGCAGATCCTTATTCTTAATAACATACTGTTCCAGCTCATAAGCAGCCTTCGCTACGGGAGCGTACCAGTCAGTCGTCGGAGCGGCGGTGGTAGCCTCTGTCGGCTCAGCAGTGGTACCATCAGAGGTCGTCCCCTCGGAAGCAGATGGGTCCGATGTAGAAACTGTAGTATAGCTTGTCGGCGTAAAGGGCACGGAAACAGGCAGCGCTTCATTGCTTGCATATGCGCCGAGTGTTTGCGCAAAGATGTAAGCAATGGACCAAATGCAGATTCTGCCCTCATAGGTCGTATCGCCCACCGGACGGATGAAGCTGGTCGGCAGCTGTGAAAGCGTAACGCCGTACTTCATTGCACGCATCGCAAGATCCAAGATCATGCCCTTGTCCACGGTGCCGATGTTCACACCGTTGGCATAGTCACCGCTCAAGGACACATCATAATAGGCGATTTTGATCGATGAAGAATTACCGTCATTGATCGCACAGATCGCCTGTGCCGCCATCAGGGTGTAGTCCTCGACGCCCATAGAATAGGAACCTACGGTAATCGTCTCCGGCATGACGATATCATAACGGATACCGCCGCTTGTGGGTGCAGCCGAAATGGCTGTCTGGATTTGCGTTGCTACATTCGCAGAGGCAGCGGCAAGATCAGCCACCGACATCAGAGAAGGAGCCGCCGCCATCGTTGAGCCGACCGTCAGCATCGGGATCAGCATACATACGATCAGCAGCATCGCCAATAATCGTATTTTGTGTTTCATGAAAAGTTTCTCCTTTCCTAATTTACTTATTTACAGTATTAGAACGGAAGCTCTGCGTGTGGTCCGCTCATGGTGTACGCCGAAGTGTTGGTCTTATAACCGAGATAGTTATAGTTGCTGACAAGATCCGCCGTATACCACGTTGAGCCACATAGGATCTTTGCGTAAACATGACCGGTGGACATGCTGGAAAAATGACAATAATCATGGTGATATCTGCCCGGCACACCAAGTGCTCTGGAGCATGCGATCATCAAATGCGCCATATCACAGCAGTTGCCACCCTTATCTCTCCACACGCCGAGTGCGCCTCTGTAGGTATTGGCGTAATAAATGTAGCTTGTCTTGTCGTTGAGATATTCAAACAAATTGAAAATCGCCTGATATGTACTGCTCGGAGAGGAATAGCCACCGTAAGTTCCACTGGAATAGTTCATGCCGGTCTTTGCAACAGTGATGATGGTCGCATTAGTAGACTGGCAATTTGCCGTCGGGGAGAGATATCTTCCGTATGCGGAATAATCATTGCCAAATGTCGCATCGCCCTCAACATATGTACCACTGGTGATTGACCATGCTGTCACACTGCAATAATTCGGCAACGCATTATTTTGATAATAATAGCTCATAATCTTGGAGAAGAAGTACACACCCTCTTTATAGTGCATACGACCCAGGGAAGTGGTCATGTAGTTCGGACCCTGACCGTTTTCTTCGCAGAATGGAATGACCTTTTGCGCTCTTTCAACATATTCTGCCTTATCGATATTACCTGCGGAGATTGCATCCTGCGGATTCTCCGGCTCATTCAAATCCAAGAATTTCAGTTCGCCTGATGTCGTTCCTCCATTGATATTCACAATTGCCTGACAGCAAAGATACAAAAATTCAGACATCGTTGCTGTCACACTGCCGACGGTGATATTGCTCGGCAAATCCTCATTCTTCTTCACATACTGTTCCAACTCGTAAGCAGCCTTAGCTACAGGAACATACCAATCGCTGACCGTCCCCGGAAGCGTCGGCTGTGTCGGTGCAGTCGTCGGTATGGTCTCTTCGGTTTCTGTAGGCGCTTCGGTTTCCGACGGAATATTGGACGGATCGCTTGTCACTTCCCAAGAATCAACACTGCAAGCATCCGGCAGTTGGTTATGCTGATGATAATAGCTCATAATCTTAGCGAAGAAATACACGCCCTCTTTATAGTGCATACGCCCCAGGGAAGTGGTCATGTAGTTCGGTCCCTGACCATTTTCTTCGCAGAACGGAGGGATTTTCCGAGCTCTTTCCACATATTCCGCCTTATCGATATTGCCCGCTGTGATGCTTTCTTGCGGATTTTCCGGTTCGTTGAGATCCAAGAAATTAAGATCTCCCGAGGTAGTGCCCTCGCTGATATTCACGATCGCCTGAGTGCACAAATACAACATCTCCGACATTGTAGCCGTTGTATCACCTACAGTAACGGTGGTCGGCAGATCCGCATTCTTGATCACATATTGCTCCAAATCGTACGCCGCCTTGGCAACACGAGTGTACCAATCGTCTTGCACCGGGGCAGTTGTTTCCGTTTCTTCTTCGGAAGGATCCTGCGAAGTAGCGGTGAAGCTCGACGGTGTGAAGCTCACAGATGCCGGAAGTGCAGCATTGGCAGAATAAGCGCTGAGCGTTTTCGCAAAAATATACGCAATAGACCAAATGCAGATCCTGCCCTCATACGTTGTCGCTCCAACCGGACGAACGAAGCTGGTCGGCAGCTTTGAAAGCGTGACACCGTATTTCATTGTACGCATGGCGAGATCTAAGATCATACCCTTGTCCACAGCATCGATATTGGTACCCGTGGCATAGTCATCGGTCAAGGATACTTCCTTGTAGGCAATTGCAATCGTGGAAGAATTGCCTTCATTCACAGCACAGATTGCCTGCGCTGCCATCAATGTGTAATCCTCGACCCCCATCGAATATGAGCCTACAGTGATCGTCTCCGGCATTACGATATCGTAACGAATGCCGCCGCTTGTAGGTGCATCCGAAATAGCTGCTTGAATTTGCGCAGCCACATTCTCAGAGGCAACAGCAAGATCTGCCACTGACATTTGGGAAGGAGCCGCCGCTCTTGTGGGACTAACCGCCAAAGTTGGCAGCAGTATGCTCACAAGCAGCAGCAATGTCAAAAGTCGTTTTGCGCACTTCATAAAAAAATCCTCCTTATGTTTTCTTATCATCAGTCTAAGCTGCCGTCAACGATCTCGCCCGGATCGACGAAGCCTCCGTCATTCTCACCGTTTTGATGATCCTGCGTACGATCCTCGTAATCCACCAAGCCTTCAGGTGCAGCCACTGTCGTCTTGTCATATTCAGACAGCTGCAAGCTTAGCGTAATAGACTGCATGATTTGTTCCTCGTCAAAGGTCGTGCTGTTTTCCACATCCACATAAATCGAGGTCAAAAGTCCTGCATCGTCAATGAGCGCCCGAACCGTTACAGGCTGCTGAAGCAGTGTATCATCGGCAAACATACCGATCAGACCGTCGAGCGCCTCGCTGGCATAAATGCCGAAAGGAATCTCAAAGCGGACCTGGTAGCCTGTGCCGTCGTCAGCACTTTGCACATTGTAATTGCTGATGGCGGTGTCCTCGACCTTTTTGATAAACATTGCCGCATCATAGTCGCCGAAATCATTGGTTGTAACGATGTAATTCGAATCCAAAGCGGAAATATAATACTTATCCTCCGCAAAATATGTCGTGTGCGGAAATACCGAGCCGTCATAATGCTGTTCGGAATTCATCAGCATCACGGCGCTGCCGTTTTCCTCCTTAGCATAACGGCAATCGATCGAGGTCACCACGCTCGTCACAACATCGCCCATCACGGACGAGGAATTGACCGAGCCTGTCATGGTGTAGCTGCCTGCCGCCAAGAGTTTTTCCACCGCATCGTTATAGATCTGTGCGGTGTTTTGCTTCGGCACGTCCTCGGCGTCGGGCGTAAGCTTTGCAGAGTCCTCACCGCAGGCATTGAGCGAAAATAAGCACGCTGCACTGACGATACCTGCAATGAATTTCTTAAATTTTGACATAAAGAATACTCCTTCATTCATGCTGCTATCTCATACTAATCGCAAATGCGCAATATTGCCAATTAAAATGCTTTTGAGCATTTTAATTGGTGATTGGTATCAAGAGTAGATATAGTCTCATTCATTATATAGAGTACTACATTTTCGCCTAAATTGCAAGCGAAATTTCAAAACTTCATTGTAAAATATCACAATTCTTTGTTTCTGTCACAATACATATCATCTTCATTTTTCAGGCATATATTTCCGTTTCTGCGCATAAAGTATTCGGAAGGAGGAAATTTATGGAATCTGTTTTTTATTTAGGCGCCTGCTGCGCAAAAGGCTTTGTTTCATATTATGATTCTCTGCTCAGTGAGATGAAAAATCTGTACATCATCAAAGGCGGCTCAGGCTGCGGAAAATCGACCTTTATGCGTTCGATTGCAAGGGCAGCCACAGCACGGGGACACGATGTGAGCTATATTCTCTGCTCCTCCGACCCCGATTCTCTCGATGCGATCGTCATTCCGTCGCTTTCCTTGGGCTATGTGGACGGAACCTCCCCGCACATTTTGGAGCCGAAGCTCTGCGGTGGCAGCATGAACTATGTCAATTTCGGTGAATTTTATGACAGCGATGCCATGCGCCCGAACGAGGAGGAGATCTATCTTGTACAGCGTGAAAATGCCGCCCAATATCCCCATGTCAGCGCCTGCCTGGGCGCTGCCGATAAGCTGCTCGGAAGCGTCCGTTTGGAAACGGAAAACAACACCTGCGACGAAGAAATGTCTGCCATTGCCGAATGCCTGAGTCTGTCAAATTTGCAGCCGACAGGGCTTGCGCCGAAGTGCAGCTTCCGCTTTCTGACCGCCGTCACACCAAAGGGCTTGCAATTTTGCACGCAGACTCCATCTTCTCTGTGCGAGAGGGTCTATGTGCTGAAGGATCACTACTGTCTTGCGCCTCGTCTTTTGTCACAGGTGCGGCAAAAAGCGATGCAGCTCGGGCATCAGTGTATCGTCTGCTACTCTCCCCTGCTGCCGCACGAGCAGCCCACGCATTTGATCATTCCCACAGCGCAACTTGCCATCGTCAGCGAATCGAAGGATTTTCCCTATAACGGTCCCTGCTTCTGCCGCATCGATTTAGACTCCACTTTATCCGCAAAAAAGCGCAGGGAGCTTGAATTTTGCAACAAAACCGTCTCAGAGCTACTATATCAGGCGGTGCGTCATATGCGCAAGGCAAAGCAGTTGCATGACCGCATTGAACAGCTTTGCAGACCCTTTGTGAATTTCACGGCGGTCGATGCTTTGACCGTAAAAACCATCGAAAAACTCTTCGGAAAATAATTTTTCTTGTAAAAGTGCAAATTTTATAATATAATAACCCAAATTGCACTTTGGAGGAATACTTATGGCTATCCGTAAGCGTTTAGATACCTATCTCGTTGCAGGCAAGCATGTGCATCTGATCGGCATTGGCGGCGTTTCCATGCGCCCGTTGGGTTTGGTGCTGCGAGGCATGGGCTTGATCGTCACAGGCTCGGATATGAACTCTTCTGTCTCCACCGATGAGCTGATTGCCAAGGGCATCACCGTCCACATCGGACACAATGCCGATAATATTGAAGGCGCAGACTGCATCATCCGCACCGCTGCCGCTCACAATGACAATCCCGAGATCGCCGCAGCCCGTGCATTGGGCATTCCCGTTTTTGAACGCGCGCAGGCGTGGGGCGTGATCATGCGTGAGTATAAAAATGCCATCTGCATCTCCGGCACGCACGGCAAAACCACCACGACCTCCATGATCACGCATATTTTCATGCAGGCACAGCAGGACCCGACCGTGATGCTCGGCGGCTATCTTCCGCTTTTGAAGGCAGGACATCGTGTCGGAAGCGGCGATACCATCATCATGGAAAGCTGTGAATATTGCGATTCATTCTTGAATTTCTATCCCACCATTGCCATTATCAACAATATCGAAGCCGATCATCTGGACTATTTCAAGGATTTGGCAGCCGTGCAGCGTTCCTTCCGCAAGTTTGCCGCCCTTGTCCCTCGCACAGGCTTTGTCATTGCCAACGGTGATGACGAAAACACGGTGCAGGCACTCACCGATCTGCGGTATCTGTCCTTTGGTTTGGATAAAAAGCGTGATATTTATGCCAAGGACATCTCCCCCGACGGACGCAGCTTTGACGTGATGTTCGGGCGTAAATTCTATTGCCATGTGCAGCTTCAGGTCTACGGCAAGCATAATATTTACAACGCACTGGCAGCTGCCGCCGCCGCTTATGTCATGGGCATTGACGGCGAGGTCACCTCTGCAGCGCTTGCAAGCTTCACCGGCGCAGGTCGCCGCATGGAGTATAAGGGCAATTATCATGGCGCAGATATTTATGACGACTACGCCCACCACCCCGGCGAGCTGCACGCCCTGATCGATGCCGTGCGCATGATGGGATATCAGCGAGTGATCCTCGCCTTCCAGCCGCATACCTACACACGCACCAAGGCATTGTTTGATGATTTCGTCGAGGAATTGAAGCGTGTGGATATTGCAGTTTTATCAGAGATCTACGCCGCACGAGAGCAGAACAAAACCGGCATCTCCTCGAAGAATTTAGTCGAGGAAATACCGGATTCGCAGTATTTTGAAACCTTGCCGGAGGTCACCGCATATCTGCGCTCGATTGCTCAAGAAGGAGATTTGATCTTGACCGTCGGCGCCGGAGATATCTATAAAGCCGGCGAAAAGCTCCTGAAATAAGCATCATCAACAACTGCAGCTTATTTGCAAAATTCCGATTTGTCGAGCTGTTTGTTCGTAGGGGCGGACGACTCTGTCCGCCCTGCGTAGGCACTTCGTGTGGGCGGACAGAGTCGTCCGCCCCTACGCTTTGAAATACGAAACTCACCGATAAATCGGAATTTGCAATGATAGCATCGGTCGATATCTCTACAAATCTTTATACAAAGTCTCCAAGCGATTCCATTGATTGCACAAAGCATTAAAGCGCTTTCTCGCCTTGTCCATTTTACGGCTGTCATTCGGCTCATTGGCTGAATACAGCCGTTCTAATTTTCCCCTCGCCCTCTCCAAGCGTATACCAAGCACATATAATGCAAATCCTTTGCGTATTTTCTGATATTTCTTTTTCATATTCATTCTCCTTGTTTCAGGCTATGTATAGCCTAATAGTAGCACACATAGCCTATAATGTCCAATCTTTTTTGCTATGCTTGAAAAAAGGAGGAGTGCCATATGAAAACTGTTACAGCGGTACGCAATCGTATTTTATTCTTGTGCGGTGAGCGTGGCATTACGATCAATAAGCTTTCAACGCTCTGTGCCCTGCCGCCATCAAGCATTAAGAACATCCTTTACGGTAAGAGCGAAAATCCAAAGCTTTTGACGATCAAAATGATCTGTGACGGCTTCGGCATCACCCTTGGTGAATTTTTCAGCACAGCGGAATTTGATGCGTTGGAGCCGGAAATTAAATAACCTGTTTTTACGGCTGTCATTCGGCTCATTGGCTGAATACAGCCGTTTTAATTTTCTTCGCACTCTCTCCAAACGCTTCCCAAATTCCGATTTGTCGAGCTGTTTGTTCGTAGGGGCGGACGACTCTGTCCGCCCGTGCAGGCACTTCGTGTGGGCGGACAGAGTCGTCCGCCCCTACGCTTTGAAATACGAAACTCACCGATAAATCGGAATTTAATCACTATCTCTATGAACCTTTCTGATTGCGTGCGTTATCTATCCCGTGCTCCTCCAATATCGTTATTTCAGCATTATATCATATTTTTTCTAATTAGTGAAGTATCACTAATATCTTTCTTCTTAGTGAAATATCATATAGGCAGATTTCATTTTGGAGGAAAAATATGAACACGCAGGAAACCATAGCGAACAGAATTCGTCAACTGTGCAAAGAACGTGGCTTAACTCCCAACGGCATCAGCAATCTTTCTGCCGTTCCGCAAGCAACGGTCAAAAGCATACTCAATGGCGAGAGCAAAAATCCAGGCGCCGTAACCATCAAAAAGCTTTGTGATGGTTTTGAGATCACGCTCGGTGAGTTTTTCAGCACGCCGGAGTTTGATACGTTAGAGCAGGAGATCAAATGACGTGGCGCATTGCCGATACGCTTTTTCTTCTATTGCAAAGTTTCTGATTTTGTGCTAAACTATAGAAGACAAATTTTGCTTGGAGAAGAATTATGACTGAACTTGTAAATGAAAAGAATCTTGCCGAATTTGAGGCTTTTTTACAATCGCATCCGAAGGGACATTTCGCACAATCCCATCCATGGTCAAAGCAGAAGCCTGCATGGACATGGCGTGGCATCATCTGCCGTGACGAATCGGGCAAAATCAAGGGCGCACTCACCTTCCTGATCCGCAAAATGCCCATCGTGCGTAAGAAAATGATGTACGCCTGCCGTGGTCCCGTCTGCGATCTGACCGACCGCAAGACTTTTGGTGAATTGATCGATGCTGCTAAAAAGCTTGCCAAGGAGGAAAAAGCCTACGTCATCAAGATCGATCCCGATGTTCCCTCGAGCGATACGGCTTTTACCAAAATGCTGGAGGATTTCGGCTTCCGTACCCGTGACACGGGCAAGAATTTTGAGGCGATCCAGCCCAAATACGTTTTCCGTCTGTACCTCAACGGGCGCACCGAAGAGGAAGTCATGGCAGATTTCCACCAAAAATGGCGCTACAATATCCGTCTGGCTGTCAAAAAGGGGGTCGAAATTCGTCTGTGCGGCAAAGAAATGGTCCCGGAATTCTCTCGCATCATGATCGAAACCGGTGTGCGTGACAATTTTGCAACCCGTCCGCCCGAATATTTTGCCAATATGCTCGACAATTTAGGCGACAAATGCCGCCTCTACATGGCATTCCATGAGGGCAAGCCCATCGCAGGTACGCTGGCAATTTTGTACGGCGACAAGGTTTGGTATCTCTACGGCGCCAGCTCCAACGAGCATCGCAATCTGATGCCGAACTATCTTTTGCAGTGGAGCATGATCCAATGGGCAATCGAAAACAACTGCCGTGTGTACGATTTCCGTGGCGTTTCCGGCGATATTTCCGAGGATAATCCCCATTACGGCTTGTACCGTTTCAAGAAGGGCTTCGGCGGTGAATTTACCGAATTTGTGGGCGAGTATGACTATGTTCAGAACAAGCTTGCCTATTTTATCGCAGAAAAGGGCAGCCTTGCCTACAAGAGCTTAGCTGCCAAGGTCTACATGCTCAAGCACCGCAAGAAAGAAGGCTGAGGCAATGAGCGAGTATATCGTCAGTCGTGACAAGCTGTCTCATAACATTGAGGAGCTGAAAAAGCTTGCAAACGGCGTGCCGATTTGGGCTGTCATCAAAGGAAACGGCTACGGACTCGGTGTTTTGCCGCTGTCAGAGCTGCTGTATGCGCACGGAATCCGACATTTTTGCGTCACCGAGGCAAGCGAAGCACGAATTTTGCGTGAAAACGGTTTTTCCGACGTGCAAATTTTGATGCTGCGCAGCATCTGTGATGCCGAAACGCTCAGCGAGCTGATGGATCTGAACGTAATTTTGACTGTCGGCTCTGCGCTATCTGCCCAAGCGGTGGAAAAAGCCGCTGCAGGTCGTGCCGACATTGCGCAGGTGCATCTGAAGATCGACACGGGCATGGGCAGATACGGCTTCGATCCGAACGATCTATCGCAGATCATCTCCGTTTATAAGGACCATTCACACATTGCCGTGAGCGGCATTTATACGCATTTTAACTGCGCTTTTTGTGACGATCAGCTCACAGATCAGGAGTTTTCCGCATTTTCCGCTGTTTTGTCCGCTTTGCATTCGCAGGGAATTGAAACAGGGACGGCGCACTGCTGCAATTCCTCAGCTTTTTTCAAATTTCCCCACATGCACCTTGACGGCGTGCGCTTGGGCTCTGCGCTTCTGGGCAGAGTTTCGTTTCAAACGAAGCTGCGCCCTGTCGGCTTTGTGCAAACGCAGGTTGACGAGCTGCACCATGTCAGAAAAGGTCAAAGCACAGGCTACGGCGCCATTTGGAAGGCAAAAAAGGATCGTGAGCTTGCCATCGTGCCGATCGGCTGGTACCACGGCTTTTATGTCAGCTGCAAGGAGGACAGAAGCCGCAAGCGTGATTGCCTGCGTGGAATTTTCTCGAACATCAAAGCCATGCTCAAGCCGCCTTGCGCCACGGTCGAGATCGGCGGCAAGACCTGCCGTGTTGTCGGTGCCATCGGCATGCTGCACTGCGCCGTCGATGTGACAGGGATGAATGTCAAAGCAGGCGACCGTGTGACGGTGCAGATCAGTCCCCTGCACATAAACGGTATCAAAATAAAATATAAATAAAATGAGGCTGTCAAAATAAGACAGCCTCATTTTATGCCATTGCACCATCAAAATGCTCGGCAAATTCCGATTTATCGGTGAGAATAAAGAGTAATGATGAAGGATGAAAAAGTAGCTGAGGTTTCGTAGATTGTCATTCTGAGGGAGCTTGCGACCGAAGAATCTTGGCGAGGGTATCGAAAATGCGTACAAGGCTTCGGTTTGCTCCACTGCGTGGGGCGGTACTTTCATGTCTTGCCAAGAAAGTACCCAAAGAAGGCGCCGCAGGGGAGGCGCTGACGAGTGCGCCTATCGTTTCTCTTGCTGTTTCATAAGCTATTTCTCGCCGCACAGCCGCCCTCCCCTGCGTACCCCTCCCGGCACGCTGCGCGTAGTCGATGGCTGCGACTGATCGGTTTTGGACAATTCAAACAGAGCGACAAATCGGAATTTAGCGAGAAGTGCATTACACGACCTTGGACAGAAATTCCTGCAAGCGTTCATGCTTCGGATGCTCGAAAATTTCCTCCGGTGTGCCGGTTTCCAAAATTTTACCCTGATCGATAAAGCAAAGTCTGGTTGCGATCTCTCTTGCAAAACGCATCTCATGCGTGACGATCACCATCGTCATGCCCGTCTTGGCAAGCTGCTTGATCAATTCACGCACTTCCCCGACCATCTCGGGGTCGAGCGCACTGGTCGGCTCGTCAAAGAGCATCACCTTAGGATTCATCGCAAGCGCCCGAACGATGGCAATGCGCTGCTTTTGACCGCCCGAAAGCGTGGACGGATAGACATTCGCTTTGTCCGCAAGCCCGATCTTCTCCAAAAGCTCCATCGCTTTGCCTTGCGCATCAAGCTTGATCTGCTTTGTACTCTTGGTATCAAAAATCTCTTTCTTGCCGCAAATTCGGTTCATAAAATTCTTTCGTCTGAGCTTGCGGCGTTCTTCCTTGGCAATATGGATCGGCGCAAGTGTGATATTTTCCAGCACCGTTTTGTTATGAAACAGATTGAACTGCTGAAACACCATGCCGATATGCCGTCTTGCAAGATTGATATCAACCTTGAAATCTGCAAGATCCTGCCCCCGGAAGAAGATCGAACCGCTCGTTGGATCCTCCATGCAGTTCAAACAGCGCAAAAATGTAGACTTGCCACTGCCTGACGGTCCGATGATGACGACCTTTTCTCCCTCGGCAATATGTTCACTGATGTCATTTAAGATGCTTTTTCCATCTCCAAACGTCTTAGTTAGATGCGAAATTTCGATCACTGCGAGCAAGCCTCCTTTCCAAAAGCTTCACCATTGCGCTCACGATTGCCACCAATACGATATACACAAGCGCCATCGCAAGGTACGGAACCATATACTCATAGTCATTGCTGCCGATACGGTCAAAGGCAACATAGATATCCAACGTTCCCACAAAGCTGACGACACTTGTTTCCTTGATCAGTGAAATAAATTCATTGCCAAGGGTCGGCAAAATATTCTTAATTGCCTGTGGCAACACGATCTTTCGCATGGATGTATAAAAATTCAAGCCCAATGCCCGACCTGCCTCCATCTGTCCCGACTCGACCGAAGCAATGCCACCACGCATGATCTCCGAAACATAGGCGCCCGAATTCAAGCCGAAAACCACAATACAGACCGTCAGCGAAGAACAGTTGATATTCAGCGCCGGAAGCAAAACATAGTAGCCCAGCAAAAGCTGCACCACGATCGGTGTTCCACGGAAAAAGCCGACATACACGCTGCAAATTTTGTCCAAAATACGTGGCAAGCGCTTATATTTCGGGATCACACGCACAGCGCCGATCAGCATGCCGATCAGAGTGCCGATGAGCAGACCCGAAACTGCAATCACGAGCGTATTTTGAAGTCCCTGCAAGACCTGACGGTAACCGCCTTCTCGGCTAAAGATTTGCCAAAAGCCTTCTATTTTCTGCCAAAAGCTGTCAGAAGTAAATGCCTGCACGATATTTTCCGCAGGTGCCCTGTCCGCAATTACATAATCGACATTGCCGTTGAGCATATTCTGCACGGCAAGCGCTGCCGATTTATAGCCCACACATTTTGCGTCGAAGCCCTCAAAGCCCCAATCCTCATCGCCCTGCACATAGAACTGACCCGTTGTGCCTGCCTGCACGCCGATTTTCGCCGATTGTCCCACAGAACGTAAAATTTCTTCGACATCCTCCGCACTCTCGCAGCCGTCAAATGTGGAATCCTCAGCTTTGACGATCAGCGTTTGAAACGCCTGATAATAAGGGATCGTAAAATCCACGGATTTTTGGCGATCCTCCGTCACGGTCAAGCCTGCCATGGCAATGTCACATTTTCCCTGCGCAACAGAAAGGCAGACGGCGGAAAAATCCATGTTGACCACGACCAATTCCTGTCCCAAATACTCGGCAAATGTAGAAGCAATCTCCAAATCCACACCGTAATACTTCTCCCCTTTCATGTACTCAAAGGGTTCAAACGGCGTATTGGTGGCAACCACGAGCTGATCCTTGGAAGCATCTAAGGGATAGGTTTGAATCGCCTGCGGCGCACCTTCTTCAAAGTGCGCCTTGCAGATTTCGTCCAATGTGCCATCGGTCAATATTTTTTCAATAAACGCATTCGCCTGCTGTAAAAGCTGCGGTTGATTTTTATCCACGCCGAAGGCATATTCCTCTTGCGTCAAAGGGATCTCGATCAGCTTCACCTGTGCCTCGCCCCCATCAGCGCAGCCTGTGCACAGAAAAACCATCAGCAGAAGCATCAAAATCGAAATAAATCTTTTCATGCCATATCTCCATACATATCATTTTACCGAAGATAGATTATACATTGGATTTCAAAAATGTCAAGCAATATTTGAAAATAAATTCATCTGATTTCGTATATTTTTTCTCACATTCTCTACCTGCCGAACGTGTTTCATACTATAATCTGATAAGAAGTATTGATCAAATTCCGATTTGCCGAACAGTTTGATCGTAGGGGCAATGATAATTACGATAGTTCCTGCACAATGCGTCAAGGATGCCGCACTTCAGCGTGATACAAAGCACACCGTTAAATCGGAATCTATTAATAATTTTTATTGGGTAATAGTATAATATGGAATTTACAAAATTTCCCCGGAGCCTATTGAAATTATCATTCGATTCGTGTATAATCCTTTTGGATATATATATATATATATATAGTGAAAGGGTTATATAAAATGAAAAGAATATTCTCGTTCCTGTTTCTCTTCAGCATGGTGTTATCCATGCTGCTGCCCGCTGCGCCCCTGGCACAGGCGGCGGCAAGCCCTGCCTCCTCGGCAAGCACTGAGGCAACTTTGGCATATACGCTCAAGAACCTTCCGATCGGTGTTGCGGTGCAAAATTACTATATCGGCGAGCAATATATTTATACCACCCAGCGCTCGACCAACTCCACCTATCTGTCCCGATTGAAGATCAACGGAAACACTGCAAGCTATGTGGACCATATGGTCTTGACGAATTGGGGACATGGCGAGACTCTGGACTTCTACCGCTATAATGGGAAAGAATATTTTTTGGTCGGCTCCAAGGCGTCCGCAGCTACAACAAGCTACTGGTCTACGCAGATCGCCCGCATCCAATATGAGCCGGGCAGAACCTACAACGACTACACCAGCGTGACACGCTTTACGACGCTCAATCGCTGTAATTCCACCGGCGCAAATGATGCCAGTACCTATGGTGACGTGCTTCGTGCAGCCGCCGCCGTCTGCGGTAATTACACAATTTTCCGCATCCAGTTCACGGATAAGACGGTTCGCTATTCGATCTATGACACAAACAAGCTCAATGCGGCATTGGACAGCACCACCACCAGCGTATATCTGGAGATGAAAAGCACCGCTGCCTGCAATGCGCTTGTCAATACCTTTATTCAATCCGGAAGCAACTATGTCCATCCGAACGGCTCGTTCCAGGGCATCGAATTATCGTCAAAGAGCAGCATTTATCTCTCCGGCGGCGGTATGGGTGACACACCGCAGATTGCGATGATGAATAATTCCGGCAGTTATAAAAAATTGATTTCGATCACCAATGTCGGTAGCTTTGAAATTGAAGGCATGCAGGCAGAGCGCGGAAGGCTCTATTTCCTGATCATGCCCGACCCGAACAATGATGGCACAATCACCTCTGCAGAGAAGAAGGTCAGCCAGGTGATTTATTATATCAACGAAAGCATATTCGGCATCAACCACACCCTGAGCGAAACTGCCGGTACAGCTCCCACCTGCACAACAGCAGGTATTTCCGCTGCGGTGACCTGCACCACCTGCGGATTCCCTCAAGAGGTTCAGGAAACCCTGCCTGCATTGGGACATACGGTCGTTACGATCGCAGGTCAGGAGCCGACCGCCACATCTGCAGGCTGGTCGGAAAGCTCTTACTGCTCCGTTTGCAATGCGGTTTTGACCGAGCGGCAGGAATTGAGCGCTTTGGGCTATGCCAAGGGAGATTCGGAACCGTTGCGGATTGTCATCGACTATGGCAGGGACGTCGAGCTTTCCATCGAAGAAATTCAAAGCGGTCTTTTTTACAACCCTAACGATGTTTCAGCTTCTTTTTTGGGAATCGTAACGAACGCAACCCACGGGAGAATCGCCACAGAAGCACCGTCTGCGTTGTATCTGGAAAATGTCGGAGATACTTTGGAGCTGCAAAATGTGGGTATTTATGAGCGCTTTGCTGACAGTATCCGCTTTACGCCTGATGGCATCATGAATGAAACGGCTCGTGTTTATGCCATTTTCCGTATGACAGAAACCTATGCCGCCTCGAGCGCAACTTGGTATTTGCCGGTCAGCATTGAGATCATTCCTGCAAACATCATGTACTACGAGGCAGAGGATCTTGTGCAAAGCGGCGATCTGACCTTTGAGCAGAAAACCGACGACACGCTCAGCGATGACAGCACAATCATAACGGACACGGACGATCGTCTGATACCTGTCAATACATACATTCCTACCAATGATAAGAACGTCTTATTTTTCAGCTTCAATAATACGACCGAGGATCAAACACGCTATAATAATGCCATTTACGGCGAAGTAAACCATGACCTGCTGAGCAAATGGTCAGTTTTCGGTGGTGTAGACCAATATTCCTATTTAGGTGAGATTCACAACCCCGCAGGAGCGCTCAACCTGCATCTTTGCAATCCCACCGGAACGTGGATTCAGCTCCGCACAGCCTTCAGTCTGCAATATCAGCCTTGCTATGACGCATGGATCGAGGTTCGCATGAGGCTGAATGATGTGAAGGCAAACAATGGTTCTACCATCAGCTTCTGTCCGGAATTTTTCGCTAACACGAACAACACCTCCCTGAGAACCCGACCCTCAACAACAATTACACTTTCCGAGGTAGGTCAGAATTGGTTTGTTTTGAAATTCCCCTTTGTCACTTCCAACGCCTGGCCGAACGCTTACAGTTTTACGGATGCTGCTTTGATCCGAGGCATGTCGATGACATTTGAGGGCTTGTTGCCCAACTACGGTCACAGTATCAGCATCGACTATTTCTATGTCGGTCCGGAGGAGACCTGCCCCTCAAGCCTCAATGCGGATCGTCTGTACTTCAGTTTTGACGGTACCCCTGCCGATGAATATCGCTATTACAATCAGATTTACGGCAAAAGAAACGATTTTGACAAGACGCCTGCCTATGGTGACGATTGGTACTTTACCAAAGAGAGAACACCGTCCATCGCTGTGACAGGCGGTGCGATGAACATCGTAGCAGGTGTGAAGGGTGGAATCGGCACCGATTCTCCGTATGTGCAGACCTTGCAGGAATTGGATTATTCTGCCGAACGGGCGGAGGTGGCGCAGGTCAGACTGAAACTGTCCGGCATGACTACCGATGTTGTAGAAGACATGTTTACCGACATACCATCGGTTCGGATCGGCTTTACACTCGATGACGATGCCGACTATGAGACATCTGCCTGCTGGTTTGACTGGTCTGTGACCGAGGAGCAGCTCAACGGCTGCGACTATATGACACTAAAGGCGGATATTTCAGACCTTCTGGCAGCACACGAGGCAAAGAAGATTCGTGCAGTGCGTCTCACCATCGCCAATGCCTCCGGTATTTCGGAGGGTATGGGTACGGTGACGGTGGATTATATCTATATCGGTCCGAAGGAAACGCAGGATACGGATATTTACATCACCGAGCCGAGCATTGCACCGGAGCAGGATCCGCCCACGGATACCTACAGCCCGCTGTATGACGAGCGAGCACTCTTCTTCGGCTTTGAAGACGTTGACAATGACGCCGGCTACTTCCAGTACAACAAGAATTACGGTGGAAGGAATTTCAGTAATAGTGCAAACTGGTGGGCACCGAGCTACGGCAGCATCACAGGAGTTTCAGGCGGTGCACTTGTTTTTTATTCGAAGAATACCGGTGCAACCTGGGGTTACGCCGCCTCCGGCAAGGGTACGACAACAAACTCCGCCGAAACAGAATTTCCTTTGCAATACACACCTTCTGCAAGCGACTGGTGCGAGGTTCGCTTAAAAATTGACGGTGCAGTTGCTGATAGCAACAGTCGGCTTAATTTCATCCTTGAATTGTTCCCAAATTCCGGCGACTCAACTGCCCGAGTGCGAAGCGGCGACTACATCTCTGCCTCCAAGATCGGTACGGGTTATTTTGTTATACGCTTCCCGATGGTAGGAAGCACTTTGAGCGGCAGCCTCGAGACAAGTTATACCTATACAACCCTTCCGATCATCCGACGTATCAACTTCCTGATTGCCAATGTCAAAAAAGGTACGGCATTTACGACCTATATCGACTATTGTTACATCGGTCCGCAGGAACTGATGCCCTCAAAGATGGATCAAAGCTACCTCTATTTCGGCTTTGAAAATAACGAGGCGGCGCAGTATAAGTACACCTCTGCTGTCTACGGCGCAAACTATGACAGCGGCGGTCACTGGGACTACCACAAAGATCGTTCCTCCGCACCTTCCACCGCAAACGGTATGATGACCGCTGCCGTTACCGCAAAGGGTGCGCCTTGGTTTGAAACCAAGCGTGGCGGCTATGCAACGGGCAACAACGCTATGAACTATTGTCCGAACACCGCGCCCAGCGATCCCGAGGAGATTCAGGTGCGTGTCCGGTTCAACAATGTGCAGGTAGCGAGTTCCTCTGCCACGATCAACTTTTTCTTCTTTGATGCCTCCGATCACAGAGATGCCACTGCGCGAAACATCGGCATCCCGATCACGGCTGCCGATGTTACCACAAACGGCAAGTGGTTTACCTACCGTATAAAGCTTGGCAGCACACTCAGCGGTCTGAATAAAGCGGATTCCTTCCGTATTGCCTTCACGAATGTTGTCAGCAGTAGCGGCACGGGAACCATCGATATCGACTATATCTATGTCGGACCGTCTTTGTATGTCGAGCCTGCGGACCTATCTGCCGATCGCTGTGTGCAGAACAAAGCCTATGGCTACGATTCCCTCTATACGAAAGACGGAATGTATTCTGACCACAGAGCGATCTTTGCCAATGGCAAGGGCGTTGCGCAGCTTACTTACCTGACGGGTGATGATGGTGAATATCTGTTGGATGATGAAAACAACAAGATTCTCGCAATTAACTATGCTTCCACTACGCAATACACGGACGCCTCCTTCACCTTCATGGGCACGGGCTTTGACATCATCAGCCGTACGGGCAAGGATCAGGGTGCCTTGCGTGTCGTTATCTGCGATGCAAGCGGTGTTGTGAAGAAGACCGTTACCGTCATCAACAAGGGCGAAACGGAGCTGTATCAGATCCCGGTGGTGTCCGTCAACGATCTGGCATACGGCACCTACACCGTTCATGTGTTTGTCAACGCACCTTATGAAAACGCCAACTATCCGGATTTGTGCC
>SVKY01000029.1 GCA_015068235.1 Oscillospiraceae bacterium | reverse complement strand
GACCTGGGCGACGTAGCTTTCCACGCTCCAGGAGACGGTCTGGGAGATTGCGGTTTCGCCTTCGTAGAAGGTGGCGTTGATCACGTCACGCATCTGCTTTGCGCCGACGTCTTCATAGATTGCGGAGAACATGATATTGCCCTTGTTGGTGGCTGCAATCTCTGCCAAAACCTTGCCCTCGCTGTCGGTGATGATACACTTGACCGCATTCGGGTCGGTTGCGGTGGTGTAGATGCAAGACAGATTCAACTGTACTCTGGAAGTGACCGTGATGTTGGTGTTTACGGCTGCACCGGTTCCGGCAGAAGCTGCGTTGTTCACCGCCTCGGGAATTTCCGTGGTTGCGTAAGACAACTGTTCTTTGGTCAGGTCAGCAGTTACAAGGTTATCGGTGTTGTAGCCAAGTCTGACCTGAGCAGCGGCGCCATACTTGAGCATCTCAACTGCCATGGTTTTCAGCTCGGGGATAGAAGCTTCTGCATCGATCTTTCCGAGCAAATAGCTCTTGATGGAATCGACAACGGTTGTGCCATAGTAGATCGTGCCGTCTTCGCCAACTGCGTAGAGCGTTGTGGAGAAGTTGTCACCCATTTCCTTGGCGTTGATGCCCTTGTAAGTGACCTGATACATCAGCGCTTCGCCCGTTGCAGGATTGACTTTTGCCGTCATCTGCTCACGGTCTTCTGTGATGCCGTAAACCGTGGTAACGGGATCGCCGCCTGCAACGTCCTTCTTGACTTCTAAATAGAAATCCTTGTAGGAGTTGACGTCTGCGCCCATGATGTTGTAGGTAACGGTCATCTCTGCACCGACAGAAATCGACATCGTGAACTTCAAGCTTTCCTTTGGCTCGTATTTCGGCTCGGTGACTTCAACAGCACCACAGATACAAGCACCATCAACGTATTCGTGATCTCCGCTTGCGCTGTAATCACAGTTTGCGCAGGTAACAGTGTGGTTCTCGCCATTGTTGGAATAAGCATGGCTGTGACCTGTTGCTGCTGTCTCGTCTGCAACATAGCTGTCACCGCAGGTACAAGTATAGGTCGTGTAGCCATTTTCGGTGCAGGTCGGAGCGGTGACGACCGCTTCATAGCTGTGACCGGTTGCTGCAACCTCGTCAGCTACATAGCTTTCGCCGCATGCACAGATGTATGTTGTGAAACCGTTCCTTGTACAAGTCGGCTCAGTCACGATGTGCTGACACAGATGCCCAAAGGATTCAATCGGCAAATACCACTCGGGCAGAGGATATTCACTCGCCGAATCTGCAAAGATCTTTCCGCAACCGGAACACAGATAGTGTTCCTTTTGACCCGGCTCAGTACAGGTCGGAGGAATCATCGGAACATAGGTCGTCTCATGAGGTAAGATTGCAAGATTCTCCGTGTAGGTATCTCCGCAAGCGCAGGTGTAAACCGCAATTCCTGCTTCGGTGCAGGTTGCCTCGGTGATATCAGCTTCGTAAGAATGTCCCAAAGGCGCAATTACGGTTTGCGCAACAAGGACTTCGTTACAGACGGAGCAATGGCTGCCTTCGGTCAAGCCGGTTTCCGTACAAGTCGGGGCAACCGCTTTGTCAACAACTTCGGTATGACCATTGGCTTCGATGATGGTCTGCGCGATCAAAACTTCGTCACAGACGGAACAATGCTTACCTTCGGTCAAGCCGGTTTCGGTACAAGTCGGTGCAACTGCGCTATCGATCACTTCGGTGTGGCCGAGAGCTGCGACTTCTTTCTGTGCAACAAAGACCTCGTTGCAGACGGAACAATACTCACCTTCCGTCAGACCGGTAGTGGTGCATGTTGCCGCAACAGCGGGTTTTATCGCCGCAGAATGTTCCGCTGTCGGTTCATCGTAGGTTATTTCGTCTTCACAAGTTGTGCAGGTGAACGTGGAAATTTTTGCACCAGACGGACCCAAATAGATATAATCAAAGGTCATCGTTCCAAGCTCGGATGCAGAGATGCTTTCGACATTGCCGATTTGGACACGCAAAGACGTGAGGTTCGTATGGCTTGCAGAGTCGATGCCGCTGATCGGGAAACGGAAGGTCACAAATCCATCCGATGCGAGCTGATCGGCAGTGATCGAAATCGCATCCATTGCGTAGACCGTTTCACTTGCGCTGCCTTCCCCGACGAAATAATATATTTGCATTTTGGCAGTGCTCTCACCGCTCTTAACTTGCAGATTGTCGAATTTGACTCGAATCTGTGCAACATGGTCGCTTTGGGGTTGATAATTCAAGGTGAAATTCGAATTATAGCTTGCGCCGGTTTGAATCCAAAGATGGCTGTAGCTCGTGTTTTTGAAGCCGGTTTTCAACGTGCCGGCGGCGGTGTCGATCTCAGGCGCAAGATAACGAGCGGTCAAAAGGCTCCAGTTGCTTGCCGCATCATAATCCACGCCGGAGTAGGTGCTGCCCTGATAACGGGTGGTATTGCCGGTGAAGTTTGCAAAGAACGCCGCCGTGGGGATCGAGCTTCCCAGTGCGCACGGCTTATCGGCAAATGCGGGCTCATAGCTGTGTCCCGTTGCGGCAATGACGTTTTGCTCGACAAAAACCGTCTTGCAGGCGGAGCAATGCTTACCCTCTGTCAGACCGGGCTCGGTGCAGGTCGGGGCAACCGCCTTGTCGATGACTTCCGTATGACCGGTGGCAGCTGCGGCATCGATGGTATCGCTGTTGTCGCAGGTCAGGCAGGCGCTTGTAACGATGTTCGCAGCCGAGGGACCAACATAGATGTAATCAAATACAATTTTGCCCAAGCTGTTGAGATCGCTGGATTCCAGATTTGCAAACTGGAAACGAAGTGCCGTGATGTTGGTATGATCTTCGGAATCCAGACCGCTGACCGGGAAGCGCAGCGTCACAAATTCTCCGCTTGCCACCTGCTGCGCTGTAACATCGAAAGCGTCCATGGTATAGAGCTTCTCGGAGCTTCCGGTTCCCTCGAAACGGTCAGGACCTATGAAATAGCAAAGCTGCAATTTTGCAGAGCTTGCACCGGTCTTAAGTGCCAAATTCTCAAATTTGACACGCACCTGTGCAATATGCCCGTCCTCGGGGCAGTAGTTCAGGTTGAAGCCAGTATTATAATCTGCGCCCGTTTGGATCCAAATATGATTGTAGCCCGACGTTGTGATAAAGCCTGTCGTCAGCGTGCCGGCTTTCGTATCAACCAGCGGAGCCTTGTAGCGTGTGGTTAGGGCAGACCAATTTTCCGACTTGTCATAATCCACGCCGGAGTAAACGGCGTTTGTGGTATAGCGGTCGGAATTGTCGGTAAAGTTTGCAAAAAATGCCGTTTCGGGGATGTAGACGCCACTGTCACACAGTGTCCCGTCAACATATTCGGTATTGTGACCCAACGCCGCAATGATCTCCTGTTCAAGCAGAACAAGTCCGCAAACAGAGCAGTGGGAGCCCTCGGTCAAGCCGTGAGCGGTGCACGTCGGTGCGACGCCCTCGTCAACGACAACGCTGTGTCCCGTTGCAGGGATGGTTTCCTGCGCTGCATAAACCTCACCGCAAACGGAGCAGAAGCTCCCCTCGGTCACGCCGCTTTCGGTGCAGGTTGCCGCACGGCTCGGAGTTGTCACCACGCAATGTCCCACAGCCGCTTCGTCGAGCGTTTTTTCATCTCCGCAGGTCGTGCAGGTGTAGGTGGCGATTTTTGCATCAGATGGTCCGAAATAGATATAATCAAGGGTGATCGTTCCGAGGTCAGAGGTGTCGATGCTCTCAAGATTGCCGAACTGGATGCGCAATGATGTAAATTTCGTGTGGCTTGCGGAGTCGATGCCCTTCAAGGGATAATCCAGGATCACGAAGCCGTCCGCTGCAAGCTGCTCGGCGGAAATCGCAATTGCGTCCATTGCGTGGATATCATCTTCCGAGCTGTCTGCGCCGAGGTAATAATAAATTTGCAATTTCGCATTGCTCTCGCCGGTTTTGACCTGCAGCCCGTCAAATTTGACACGGAGTTTGCCGACATGGTCACTCTGAGGCTGATAATTCAGGGTGAAATTCGAGCTGTAGCTTGCGCCGGGCTGGAACCACAGATGGTTATAGCTCGTGTTTTTGAAGCCGGTTTTCAGCGTGCCGGCGGCGGTGTCGATCTCAGGCGCAAGATAACGGGCGGTCAAAAGGCTCCAGTTGCTTGCCACATCGTAATCCACGCCGGAATAGACGCTGCCACTGTCATAGCGGGTGGAATTTGCGGTAAAGTTTGCAAAAAATGCTTCATCGGGAATGACGCTTCCCTGACTGCATGAAGGCTCGTCCAGTGAGGATTCATAGCTGTGACCCATCGCAGAAAGGGTCTGCGATTGAGCAAAGACCTCGCCGCAGGCGGAGCAGCAAGCGTTTTCTGTCGTGCCGCTTTCTGTGCAGGTCGGATCCTGTGCGGCATCAAACGTATATCCAACGTGATAGCTGTGTCCCAAATCGGTCAGATGCAAATTCGAGGCATGCTCTGTTGCACCGCTGTCAACAAAGTGCTTCAGCAGTTCGAGCTCCGTTGCAGACGAAAGCTCCGTATGCTTGGAGGCATAGAGCGAGGCATCAAACAATTCAGACAGCTTCATTCTCTCTGTGGTTTTGCACTTTGACAGGAACTGCTTAAATGCCTTTTCATAATTTCCCTTCATCGTATCCAGGAAATTCTGAGAATTTTGGTTCATATAGACCTTGACATCGAAATACGGGCTTGCCGAGCGGCCTTCCTCGATGCCGTAATTGACGAAGTGATCGTAGAGCTTGTCCTCGTCCATGCCGTAAGCTGCCTTAAGATCGGGGTAGCGGTTTGCGTAGTATTCGGCATCGAAAACATAGGGCTTGATATCCTCAGCGATCGAAACGGGATTGTCATAGCGCACGACACCGTAGCTGAGAACATCCACGCCATCATAAGAAATATAATTCGTTGTTGCGAGTCTCTTAAACCACTGACGGATATAATAGGTCGTTAAATAATCACCCGGTCTTGACGCATACATCAAATACGGCGTGCACCACAATGCAACGTCGGGATTGATCAAATCGTATACCTCCGCGCCCATCGCCTGAACGCCGTGATGCGAGACCTGCACGATATCCGATTTCAGATTATAGTATTGGCTCGAATCGCTTGCGTTGATATTGTGGTAGTATTTGAGCATGATCTCCGTAGCGGTCGTACCGTCACCCAAAAACAGAAGCGATTTTCCGCTGAAGGTTGCTCGGAGGACAAGGCTTGTCTCGTTCATATTATACGAAAGCATTTCTGCCACGGTCATATTATAGACCTTGGCGTTGTCCTCCAAATTGCCCACATACTTTCCGCTGATATTATCAGCGCCCCAGTAAACGTCCTCGACCGTCAGAAGGATATCGATATGTACCTCGTCAAAGTCAAAGGCAGAATTGCACTTGCCGGAGTGACGGGAATTGACGCTGATCAGTGGCGTGGTTTCACCCGTGGAGGTTTTCAGCATTGCCGCGTGGGAGATCATCTTGCCGTAATACTTTTGGTAGGTTGCCTGATCGTACTTATACAAGTACGTTTCACACTCCTCATATGTCGGGAATCGGTGGTAGATTGCATCAACGGTAATTTCCGCGGAATGTTCAGCCGCAACGCTCAAAAATGCGCCGAAATGGTCTGCATGCATATGGGTAATGAACCACGCATCGACATGCGGTGTTGCGCTTCCTGTAATTCTTTGCAGATATGCAAACAAGTAGTTGCCGTCGAGATTATTCGTCGGACAGCCGCCGTCGATGACGATGATCTTTCCACCTCTGGTCTGAATGATGTAGGACATCATCTTTTCATAGTCGCCATCGGTGAGCGGTGTCATGGAAGGAAGCTGATGGATTTTTGTTTCCGCATTGGTCTGTTCATCGGACAAACCCTCAATTGTGAGGGTCTTCTTCGGAACATACACACGGAAAATGCAGTGCATATCCTCGGTGGTGTAATCGGTCATGTCAGAGGGCGTGGTTTTCATGATGTTAAACGATCTGAGGGTATAATCACCCCACCATTCCTCGGTGACTTCGATCACGTTCGTTGTTGTAAACGGCTGCTCGGCAGTCTGCGGCGCATTGGCAAGCCACGCCTGTTGCTGCACCTGCCAGCCTTTTTCAAACACGATCACAGAGCCGACAGGCAGGTTCGAGCGGTTAAAGCGCTGGGTCATATAGTAATTCACTGCGGTGGTCGAGGAATTGACCGTGTAGATCCTGTTATCCACGGCGCTCCAGTAAGCACAACGCTCTAACTTCGGGAAAAAGCGCTCATAGCCCTGTGCGATATACTCATCGGGCAGATAGATGCGAAACGCCTCGTGAATGTCCGATTCGATCAGGTCGCTCAGATCTGAGCCGTCAATTTTACTGATGTTAAAGGCACGCCTGGTGTAGCTGCCCCACCAAGCAGAGGTGACCTCGATATATTGCTCGCTCGTTACGGCAGGGCTTGCCGATTGCTGAACATCATTCACCCAGCCCTCGGGGCAATATTGCCAGCCTTCCTCAACAACAATGATCGAACCGATCGGAAGCTGACTCTTGGTAAAGCGAGGGGTTGCAAAATAGTTTGCACTGTCCGATGCGCTCGTAATTACCTTATTATAACTGGTCGCATCGGTCGAGTCCCAGTATCCGCCCTTTGTCAAGCTCGGACGAAGCTGGCGGTATTGATGGTCAATATTCCATAAACCATCTACATAATTCCCACTTGCAGCCTCCGCATCGGGAATATAGCAAGGGATCAAAGTGCATAGGAAACAAAAAATCAGCACGAAAGCAATGAATCTTTTCATAAGCAGCTCCTTTCATTTTTTGGCTAAATTTTATGCATATTATGATTATAGCAATATTAAAAAACAAAGTCAATAAAATTCTTCTTGCATTTTTTCGTGATTTGTTGTAAAATCCCACTATATATATATATATATACGGACAATAAGGAGGAAAAAGTTATGAAAATCAAGAAAAAACGATTTCTGTCCGTGCTGCTGCTTGCGGCAATGCTTGTCGGGCTCTTCCCGATGAATATTTTTGCGCAGGAATCAACCGCTGCAAGCCGTGCGGCGACCGCAGTTGCTGCGGCTGATCCCGTGGAGATCGTGCTTGACTACGCAAAGGCAGTGGTAATTCCGAAAAACCATATTTATGGCAACATTGAGTGCGCCTCCGGTACCTCCGTTGTCGGTATGCTCGGCATCGTTTCCTCCGGCACCCACGGAACAATTGTCAACTCCGTGAGCAACGTCTACTGCCAGGCTACAGGCGACACTTATACTGCAAAATACGGCACCTTTACCCGTGTCACCGCCGGACTGTCCTATCAGCCAAGTAAGTTCATCGACAACGTGGAAACGGTCTATATTATTTATAAGCTCAATTCCGGCGGCACAGCCCAGTATCTGTATATCGAATTGCGGCTGATCCCGGGAACCTCCGTGTACTATGAAACCAATTTTTCAGACACTGCATTTGAGAAATACAGCACCGACGGTGCCCATTATTTCGATGCCGACAACTCCTTCTACGCTGATTTTACCAACACCGAGCTGGATCAGAAGCGTTATGAAAAATCCGTCTACGGCGGCAAAAATTACGACTTGGGAGAAAACTGGAATGCACTTCCCACTGATCCGGACACTCTCATCGACGCTTACACCGCCCCATGGGTTGAAAACGGCGCGCTGAGCGTTGACTTTGCAGACTACAGTTCGTTACGAAACTGGATCTGGGTGCAGGCGAACGGTGATCTGCAGACCGGATTTACCCTAAACTATCATCCCCACGAAACATATGTGGTACAAGCCCGTGTGAAATTCCACGATCTTGCGGCAGTAGACGGAGAAAAGCCGTATATGAAGGTCTACTATTTCACCGGAATCGACCGTTGGGAGGGAAGCACCGAAGATTACGGCGACCGTTACAAGGAGAAGCTCTACGGTTTTCCGGATGCTTACTGGCTCACCGATACACAAGTCGCTGCCTTGGATACAAATGAGTATATCACCATTACCTTCCCCCTTGGAAAGACGCAAGAGGATACCCATACCCTCCTGACAAACCTGCGCTTCCAGTTCGGTAACGTCAATAGCGCAAGCACCGACGTGATGGGCGGCTTCACGTTTGATTACATCTATGTCGGTCCGGAACACAGCGCTCCCGAAAATCAAGCCCTTTATTTTGACTTCGGCGGCACCAACGAGGACTTAAATCACTACGGTACGCACAACTACCTCAGCCAGAATTTTGACCTTGTCTCAGCCTGGGGCTCTACAACAGCAGACCGCATCGAATCTATTGCTGTGGATGAAGAAAACTCTGCCTTGGTCTACACGAGCAAATACAACACCGAACAGCCCAATTTTACCATTTACAATCCCAAGCCTCTGCATTATACGCCCGTTAACGCCGAGGTTTTCCAGATTCGCTTCAAACTGAATAATTATGTTTCCGGCAGCACGCAGAATTGGTTGAAGCTCTCTTACTGGGCGTACGGCGACTCTTCCTGGGTCGCGGACGTTGCCACAAAGCAATTCCCTGCAAGCTGTCTGAACAGCGATGAGTTCGTTACGTTGCAAATGGAGCTGCCTGACAGCTTCAGAAGCGTTGCCGATCTGAAAACGCTTCGTCTGCAGGTTACCGGCTTGAAAAGCACTTCTGAAACGGAGCTCGGCATGTTGACCATCGATTATATCTACATAGGTTCGAAGGAAAAAGCCCCGACCGAAATTGAGCGGAATGATTATCTTTTATTCGACTTCACGAACTCCGAGGTCGCCCGTACACGCTATGTCAACAATCCGTCCTACGGCGGATTCAACTACGATATCGCAAACTGGGCCACAGAGAGGACGAGTTCTACAAAAGCTTACACCTTAAATCATGCCAATGGCACAATTTCTGTCGCTGTCAAAGACGTGGATTCTGATTGGGGTCCGTATTTCGCTACCACAAACACAAACGGTGCCTATCCGTGGGGAGAAAGCGGCAAGGGTTACGCACCCTTGAGCTATCCCATCACGCCGGATACCGTACTGAAGATTCGCTTTAAGGTCAGTGGCTGCTCGGTTCCTGATGGCCAAACGCCCTATGTTGCGTTACTTCTTCACAACACAGACAGCACAGGAACGAAACAATACAGCCAAAGCATCTACACAACATATACCTACAAAGCCGATGAATACATTGATTTGACTTTTAACTTGTCAAATGGACTTACCGGAACAGAAATTCTTAACTCTGTCGGTTTGCGTTTCAGACAAATCGACGGCACAGGAACAAATCCCGCAGTTACCATCGACTATATCTACGTCGGGCCGAGTGAAATCATCCCTGCCAAGAACGAATCGGGGAATCTGTATTTTGACTTCGGCAACACTTCGGTGGATCAGGCCCGTTACGAAAACGACTCTGTCTACGGCGGCAAAAACTACGATTTAGCGTCCAATTGGTCCACGTACTCGCAATACTACACAGCACCCGAGATCGACAACGCAAACGGCACAATGCGATTTGGCTTTGCAAACAACACCCGCAAATATTTATGGTGTCAGGCAAACTCAGATCCCCAATACAACTTTACTTTGTCTTACCGTCCCGAAAGCGATCACTATATTTACATGCGCCTTCGCTTCAACGATATGGTAGCAAGCGGCTCTCCGTATATCAAAATCATCTACTATATTGGCAAAGATATTTTTGAGGGTAATGCTAACTCTAATGAACGCCCTTACGAATTAGACGCATATTCCATAACGGCAGAGCAGGTCAGTAGCGGTGAGTTTGTTACCCTAAAAATTCCCATCACCCGTACGAACGGCACCGTTCACTCCAAATGGACAAACTTCAGACTGATGGTCAGCCATATCACAAGCGCGAGCACCGAAAAATTAGGCACGATCGATGTTGACTATATCTATTTTGGAGCAAGCTCCCCTGCCCCAACATCAGAAGCGTCCGGTGATTGTCTCTACTTCGATTTCAAAAACTCCGAAGTCGATTGCTACCGCTATGCAACCGACCCCGTCTATGCGGGCAAAAACTTCGACACCGGTAATTGGAGAACAGAATTTTACGATAACGGTGTCACATCCACGGTCTCTCACGCAATCGACAATGTGGTGGGCACGATCAGTTGCGACGTTACCAACCAGGCATCTGCAGTAAAGTTCGTTGCACCGGGCATCTCCTTTGACACCAAGAATGCAGAGGTTGTTAAGGTCAGATTTAAGATTGAGAATATGAAGGCCAATCCCAATGCTACAAGCACTCCTTTTGTCCGTCTGTGGTATTCCGGTAAGTATAACTCAAATACTTATCAGTTTGACAAAGACTTTGCGTCCGACGGAAGCTTCATTACCATCACAACCCCCGTGGACAGCGCTTTCCGTACAGCAGGCACGATCACCCAAATCAATATTACGTTCCACGATCTTATTCTGGATGATACGACGAAGAACGGCAGGATCACCATCGACTACATCTACGTGGGCACCGAAGCGGATTTTAGCAAGGTCAGAGGCGAAAATAAGCAGGTTTGGCAAACCATAACCGACGGCACAACCGCCGACAACAATCAAGGCAATGACATCAAGAGCCTGGACAATGCCCTTTTCTTCGACTTCAGCGACACCCCAACCGACCGTATACGCTACCGAGGCGCACAATATGGCGGTCAGAGCTTTGACGTATCTTCTGCATGGGCCAGCCGTAACAGTTATGCCAAGTCCTTCACCGTAAATCCCGAGGACAGCAGCTTGCTTGTCGGTCTAAACAGCTCCAAGGCATCCTTCACGGTATCCACCGGCTTGCCCTTGAGCTATGATCTTTCAAATGCCGAGATTTTCGAAGTCCGGTTTAAGATGGAGGGTCTGAAAAAAAATGCCAGCTATAGCGCTCCGTTTATTGAACTCGTCTTCAAATCCGACACTTTATCCTCATGGACGGTTGCAACCACCAAAAATTTCTTCCCCGTAGAATATCTGTCCAACGGAGAATATCTTGTTTTCCAACTCGAATGTGAAAGCTTTACGGACGATTTCAAAAATTCCGGCACACTCACCGCTCTGGACTGTTTCTTCCGTTGGTTAGACACAGGCACTTCCGGTCTCGCAACGATCGACTATTTCTATTTAGGGCCGAAGGCTACCGCCCCAAGCAGCACCACCTACGGCTACGATTCGTCCTACGAAGATGACAGCAAGCTCTCCAACGGCAGTAGCCTTTACGTGGAAGGTCAGGGTATTCCGTTGATGCGGACGAACAAATCGATCAACTATGACCACGCTTTCTCCGAAACAGCCTTCACCTTCACGGGTACCGGCTTTGATATCATCAGCCGCACCGGCGCAGATCAGGGGCAGCTTCGCGCTGTGGTCTATGATGCAAGGGGAAACTTTGTCAAGGTTGCGCAGGTTTTGAACAAAAGCGACCTCGGCACAGAGCTGATGCAGATTCCGGTTTTGTCTGTAGAAATAAAGGACGCAACGACGCAGGAGCCGCTGCACGGAACCTATTACGTCAAAATCTTTACTGCTGCCCCATATGACTACGGCAACAACGGAAATAACGATGCTTTTGAAGGAGCATTGGATCGCGGCGGCGAGTTCTGCTTTGATGCCGTCCGCATCTATAATCCGATCAATGTTGCCGCAAACACATCCGATGCGCAGACTGCTTACGAAATTTATCAAAAGCACGGCGAAGCCGATCCGAGCTACATGGAACTCAGAAACAAACTGATCTCCGAGGGTTACGGCGACATTTCCGGCTCGGCTGTTTACATCGATGCCAAAACCGACGCGGACTACTTCAAGGACAAACTGCCGCTGGCTCTGTATACCGAGGTCGGTCCGAACAACGAGGTCTATCTCGAAAACGGCAAGGCAATTGCCTTCAAGCTCACCGCCGAAGGCTCGCTTCCGTCCGGCATTGACATCGCCGCAAAATCCGCAAACGGCACAGCTGTCAAGCTTGTCACTAAAATTACATCCTCCGCTCCGAGCGCTGTCCCCACTGAAACGGATATTGAAAATGGAATCTCCATTGAAAGTGCAACCCAGCTGTATTATCCGCTGAATATTGACGCAACCGCATGGCAGAGCTCCAATACGGAAAAATTCGTGTACGTCACGATTTACAATGCGGGTGACGGAATTCTCTCCATCGCGGACATCAAAAGTGCCTATGATTCAGCAAATACTTCCGCAGTCAGAACGCTCCGCGCCTCCGTTGACCGCGAAACGCTCGATGCGCTGAACATCTGCTACGAGCATGCGTATGTTTACTCGGAGAACGGTGATCAGCATATTGCACAGTGCGCAAGCTGCGGCTACCAATTCACCGAGGCACACGCCTACACCGACGGTATCTGTAGTTGCGGTGGAAGGGAAATTCAGACTTCCGAGGCATTGGACTTCACAATGAATATCACGGTTGGTGCGGAAATGAATGTCGCCTACAGCATCATGGCAAGCACCGTCAACACCTACACCGATTTCTATCTGGAGATCAGCAAGGCGGTTGCAGGCGGCGAGGCGATCGTCACCACCTACAATGTGGAGGATTTCGAAACATCGAACGATCCGGAAAGCGGCGAAGTGCTGATGTACAAAGCCATTTACAAGGGAATTAATGCCAAGGAAATGGGGGACGAGTTCACCACAACCTTGTATGCAGTGGATGCTGACGGAAAGATTTACTGCGGACCGACACAGACGGCTTCCATCAAGAGCACACTGCTTGAAAAGCTTGGCAGCGAAAATGCCTCTGACGAGCTCAAGACGATGGCAATCGACATGCTCAACTACGGCGCAGCTGCACAGGTTCGTTTGGGCTACAACACTGAAAACCTTGTGACCGCTGACCTGACCGAAGAACAGCTTGCCTATGCAACTGCGGAACTTCCCGAAGCCGTGAACAACGCCGCTTCCACCGGCACCGGCGCAAACGTGAACACCAATATCACGGTGACTTCGAGGGTTCAGCTCAACCTGTCGTGCATCTACACCACCGCAGCCGACCCGAATGCTGTCAAGTGCGTCATCACCGACAGCGAGGGTTCCGTGCTGGCTGAGATCGCAGCCACCAGCAAGGGCAATATCATGTTCTCCGCAATTTATGAAAATGTCGGCGCAAAACAGATGCGTGACGTGATCAACGCCACCTTCTGCGAAGGCGAGAACGCAATCTCCCAAACCATCTCCTGGAGCGTCGAGAGCTACGTTGCCCAAGTCAGGGCAAAGACCAACGTCGCAGAAGACGAGCTGAACATGGTCAACGCAATGCTCACCTACGGTGACTCCGTCGCCGCCTACATGGAGGCAAAATAACATCAAAAGCGCTTGAGGCATCAAACCTCAAGCGCTTTCCGGTTATTTCGATTGATTCGTGGCTGTGATTTGCTGGTAGACATTAGAAATGGTAAAAAGCACCGCAGTAATCGTCAAATTCCGATTGATCGAACAGAATGTATTAACCACTGTAGGAGAGGGTCATGACCCTCCCCTACAATGTAAAACGATAATCTCGCCGGTAAATCGGAATTTGAAAAATAAAGCGCAAAAGCTGCTGCAAGGTTTTTGCCTTGCAGCAGCCATTCTTTAGATTCTGTTCTATTGCTTGTCTTATGCAATTGCTCTGTAGAGGAAAGTTACAATTTGACCTCTTGTGCAGCTTGCATTCGGGGCAAACTTGCCATCGCCCATGCCCTGCGTGACTTCATTCTCAACTGCCCAAAGAACGGCGCTGAAATAATAGTCACTCGTCTTAACGTCAGAGAACGGATTGTTCGTGCTTGCAGGTGCAGGCTCTCCCTGGCTTCTCCACAGGAACGTTGCAACCTGACCACGGGTGCAGGTGGCATCCGGTCCGAAGGTCGTAGCCGACAAGCCTGTGGTAATGCCCTGTTCCACCGCCCAAAGGACCGCCTTATAATAGTAGGCATCGGCTTTGACATCCGTAAAGGGATTGTCGGCTTCGGTCGGCTCGGGACTTCCGCAGGCACGCCACAAGAACGTCACGATCTGACCTCTGGTGCAATTGTCGTTCGGCGCAAAGCTCGTTGCACTCATGCCGTTGGTAATGTTTTTTCCAACAGCCCACAAAACGGGAGTTGCGAAATAATCGCTTTCCTTCACGTCCGTGAACGGATTTTCTGTCGGAATTGCCGGCTCGTCGGGTTCCTCATTGGGTTCGGAAGGTTCCTCGCTCGGCTCGGTCGGCTCCTCGCTCGGCTCGGTCGGTTCCTCGCTCGGCTCAGAAGGTTCCTCGCTCGGCTCGGTCGGCTCCTCGCTCGGCTCGGTCGGCTCCTCGCTCGGCTCGGTCGGCTCCTCGCTCGGCTCGGTAGCCTCTTCGCTCGGCGCAGAAGGTTCTTCTATTCCGCAGTATGCGCACACGCCATCGATAAATGTATGCTCACCTAACTCTAAGGTTTCGAAATAGAAATCATCACAAGTTGTACAGCTATATTCAACCAAGCCTGTTGCAGTACATGTTGAGTCAATTCTAAGTGTTTCTTCATAGGTGTGTTCTATTACGGGAACATAGTTATCTGTATAACTCTCCTCGCAATTCAAACACGCATAAATCGTATAGCCTTCATATTCGCATGTAGGTGGAACTACCTCGGATAAGACGAAGTCGTGTGGGAGTGTATTTTGGAAGGAGATATTTTTGTTGCCACAAGTCACGCATTCGAAGCCGATGTAGCCCTCCGTGCTACAGGTTGGTTCTTTTCCCTCAAACTCGATCAGGTCATGACCGAGCGGAGCGGTATAGTCGTACACATTTCGCTCGCCACATTGGCAATGATCCTCTGTGTAGCCCGGAAGTGCACAGGTTGGCTCTGTGATCGTGGTGGTGAAGCTGTGTTCGTGCGGTTCGGGTGTCCATGTAGCGGTCGGGATGCCGTACCACTCAGGACTCATCCAGCCTTCTGCATCTTCCAAATAGTAGAAGGTCAAATTCGGCAGCTGGACCCAATTTCCGTTCTCGTCATACATGTGGAAAGTGTGATCATATTGAATATACTCTCCATATGGCGCATCGCCTAAAAAGTAGATGCTCTCCAAAGAAGTGCAATTAGAGAAGGAGCCCCAGCCAAAGCCCTCTAACTTCTCACCAATCGTGAGTGTCTGCAAGGAAGTACAGTTGGAGAATGCACTTTCCCAAATCGTTACAAGCTCCCTGGAAAGGACCACATTTGTCAGCGATTTGCAATTTGTAAATGTGCCATGCTCGATGCGCGTTACCGCCCATGGAATTTCAATGCTTTGCAGGCTCCTGCAACCAGAAAACGCGCTCTTCCCAATTTCGGTAATGCTCTGCGGCAACGTAACCCATTGCAAATTTTCACAATCATTGAAAGCATAGTCTGCAATCGTATTGACCCCCTCGGTGATCGTTGCCGTTTTGATCTGTTCTCTGTAAGGATACCATGCGGCGCTGTCAGAATAGTCGTCCGACCACATGTCTCCCTCGCCAAAAATCGTCAGATTTCCCGAAGCATCAAGCTTCCACATCATGCACTCGCCGGTTTGACCACCGTCAACGATGTCATCGGGCGCATATTGCGAATCAACCTCGGAAATACCGCAGTAGGTGCAAATTCCGTCCACATAGTCGTGGGACAGTTTTTTTACGATCTCGCCATAATAGCAGTCGCCGCAATCACAGGCATAAATCGTATACCCAGCCTCCACACAGGTCGCTCCCGTGACAATCGGTTCGTAAGCATGCGTATGACCGGGTGTCCAGGTCATGGTGGGATAGCCATTATATTTCGGCATGGTCCAGCCCTGCTGTCCTTCGATGAAATAGAGCATCAAACCGTCGCTGAGCGTTTCTTTGACCTCATAGCCCATCGGGTCGATCCAATAAAATGCCCTGTGACCGATCTCGGGTGCCGGACCTCTGAAATAGACATCAAGATAGTAACCGCAACAGTAGAATGCATAGTTGCCTAAAGATTCCAGGCTTGCAGGAAAAACAACCTCGTCAATCTTCGAGCAATTTTGGAAATTCCAATTTCCGATATAGCGCAGATCTTCGGGGAACGTGACGTTCTTCAAGCTCGGGCAATTATAGATCGCATTGCTCGCAATACCAACGACACCTTCAGATATGATAAGCTGCTCGCAGTCCTTGACAGCGAGGAGCCAATTGTCCAGATACAGGCAATCTCCATCCCAATTGTCTGCATCGTTATAAAAAGCTGTGCCGATAAAGCTGCTGCAGCTTTTCACGGTCGAGGGAACATTAAGCTCAGCAAGGGAAGTACATCTTTCAAAGGCACTCGTATCGATGCGCTCAAGTCCTTCGGGAAGCTCGATTTTTTCCAGTGCCGTACAATTGTCAAATGCCATAGATTCGATCGTTTTCAGACCTTTGGGGAAATCAACGGATTTTAAGCTCACGCAATTAGTGAAGGTAGAAACATCGATGGTTTCGATGCCGTCAGGAAGATCAATGGCTTTTAATTTCGTGCAGCCGAAGAAGGCATAATCTCCGAGCACACTCACGGTATCGGGCAGGGTGATCTCCTCCAACAGCCTGACATCACCGCCGTAATGGGCAAAGGCGTCTCTACCGATAGCGGTAACAATCACGCCCTCGATCGTTTCGGGGATATGCGCTGCTGTGACGGACTTGTCCGCACCAATGACCGTTCCCGTGGAGAGGTCAAAACGGATGTTGCCGCCTTCGACGGCGTATTCAACGATCGTATCTTCGGCAAAGACGGTCGGCAGGAGCGATAGCAGCATGACGGCAATCATAAAAATACTCAAAAAACGTTTCATATCGATTTCTCCTTTCATATTTTCAGAAATTCTTACAATTCGATTATACGTCAGAGGAAGATTTTTGTCAATATGCGCAGGAAATTCTGCTTCAAGAATCTTTGTCTAATACTATAATCTGATAAGAAGTATGGATCAAATTCCGATTTGTCGAACAGAATGTATCAACCACTGTAGGGGAGGGTCATAACCCTCCCCTACAATGTAAAACGATAATCTCACCAATAAATCGGAATTGGTTCATTATTAACAGTATAAGCGTAATGATTTGAAGGTAGTATCAGGAGAGCTTTTTACCTGCGAGGTAGACTTCTTTGCGGCACAGGTTTTCATCGCAGATCACGAAATCGGCAGCCTTGCCGTTTGCGATGGAGCCGACCTCATTCAAAGCGCCGATCTGACGGGCAGGGTTGTAGCTTGCCGCACGGATCGCATCTTCTTTCGCAATGCCGAACGAGATCGCACGCAGCATGCACTCATACAGATTCGTTGCCGAGCCTGCGATCGTGCCGTCTGCCAAACGTGCCAGGCCTGCCTTCATGAATACCTGCTGACCGCCCAGCTCATATTCGCCGTCAGGCATACCGCAGCAGCGCAGGCTGTCGGAAATGAGGACCATGCGCTCTGCGCCGAACAGACGGAATGCAAGGCGCACAGATGCCGGATGCACATGCTCGCCGTCGGAAATGATCTCAGCGCTGACGTTTTCGTTCTCGGCAGCGGCAGCGATCACGCCGGGCTTGCGGTGGTGGATGGCAGGCATGGCGTTGTACAGATGGGTCAGGTGGGTAACGCCTGCCTTCACGCCTGCGGCAGCTGCATCATAGTCTGCATCGGTGTGGGCAATGGAAACGGTGCAAAGCTCCTTGGCTTTTTCGATAAACTCCACGCTGCCCGGAAGCTCGGGTGCGATATCAACGATCTTGACCAAATTGCCGCAGCCCTCTTGCAGCTTGCGGAAGGCTTCAAAATCGGGGTTTTTCAAATATGCGCCGTTCTGAGCGCCCTTTTTCTTCTCGCTGAAGAACGGGCCCTCCATCTGAATGCCACGCAATGCGGCAGCGCCTTCGATTTTGGCATCAACAAAGCTTCTTGCGCTTGCAAATGCCTTTTCCAGCACCTCATACGGCAGGGTCATGGAAGCCGGAGCAAACGAGGTAATGCCGTTGGCGGCAAGATATTTTGCCATTTTTTCAACACCTGCGGCATCGCCGTCGGAAAAATCGGCACCGGAGTTGCCGTGAGTATGCACGTCGATCAAGCCGGGGATGACGTATGCGCCGTTCAGGTCGATTGCATCGGCAGCTTCTGCGCCCAAAACGTCAACAAATTTTCCGTCCTCAACGGAAAAACAGCCACGCTCAAAGCGGAAATTTTCGGTAAAGATCATTGCATTTTTGTACTGCATAGTTTCCTCCTGCAAGTTGTGATGTTAAATTTTATAGTTGCCAAATTCCGATTTGTCGAGCTGTTTGTTCGCCCCTACGATTTGAAATACGAAACTCACCGAAAAATCGGAATTTTTGTTGTTTTTATGAAAACAGGGCGGACAGAGATGTCCGCCCTCAAAATTTTTATTTACGAGCCTCAGGCAGACTTGCAGCCGCAACGGACTGACCGACACGGCGGGTCTTCTCATCGGGGAGCATCACGCGCACACGGGAAGCCAATTCGGGATATTCGTCTGCCAAAATCTTCAGGCAGGTGTCGAGCACGATGTTGCCGCCGATACCCGACATGACGCGACCCAAAACCATCAGGTGCTTGACATCGTAGAATCTGCAATACAGGCGCATCGTATGTGCCAAATATGCACCGATGGATTCGAATACCTGCTTTGCACGGCTGTCGCCCTTTTCGACCAAGTTCTGCACAGCCTTGAGCTTCTCGGCAGGGGTCAGAGCCTCGTCAAGCTCGATGCCTGCTCTCGGAGCGAGCTTGATCACGGCATCCTGGGAGAAATACTTGCAGCCGACGCCGATATCGGTGGACCATTCGTCTGCCATAGCGCTTTCTAAAAGGTCAACGGGTGCAAAAGCAAGCTCATTGAGCCAGCCGAGAACGTTGCCGTCTGCATCGACATAGCCGACAGCCTCGCTCGTGCCCATTGCCATGCCCATAACGGAGCCGCATTCCATGCCCATAGCGCCTGCCAAAGCGGTCACGTCACCGTCATTTGCAACGACGATGGGAACGTCACCGATCTCCAAAGCGGCACGGTCATAGATCGACTTGACCAGATCACGCTTCTCACGGGGAACCTTGATGAACAGGGAAGATACCATCGGGCTGTTGCCGATGAAAACGCCTGCGGAGGAAACGCCGATGCCATCGACACGGGGCATCTTGGATGCGGCGGTCTTAAAGGCTTCTACAATGCCGTCAAAGTGATACTGCGGATCTTCGACCGTCTTCGGATGCCAAACGACCTCCTCGGAATAAACGGTCACGCCGTCGATGACAGCCGAAACCTTGCGGTCGGAGCCGCCTGCATCGAAGCCGATGCGGCAGCCTTCCATGTGTCCGCCGATGGAAACGGAAGCATCGTTCTGCTTGGGGCAATCCTCAATGGCGCAGTCGATGACCTCAAACGGGACCTCATAAACGTCCTGCATAAACTGCACGTCGAACTTACGCTCGCCCACGGGAGAATACGCCTGCTGTAAACGCTTTGCAAGCGGACTGTTGCCGCAGATATAGATGCGGAAGCCGCCGATGGACCACAGAAGGAACTTGACATATCGCTCAACAAAGCGATAATCCGCCTGCGCCATTTCGGCAGTGCCGTGGATCTTGGTGTGGTGGACGGAAATTTTGCCCTTGTCACGCTCAATGGCGATGGTCAGAGGCATTTGTGCGCCCTTTTCATAAGCATCGATCCAAACGCCGAACGGAATAAATTCGGGATCGAGTACGGGAAGATTTTTTACGGAATATTCAATGCCTAAATAGTTCATAAATTTCTCCTCAGTTTTTTGCAGCCTCTTCGGCAACGATGTTCTTCATCTGCTCAAACTTGCTCTCCATGTCGGCAACCAGGCGCAGCTGCGCACGGGCTCTGACAAGGTTATGATCGTGGTAAGCGGTCTTGAAGTAACGGTCACCGTCGAGATAGTCCGTCAGGAAGCGGATAGCAAGCTCCAATGTGATGATCTTTGCGCCCAGGGGAAGCAGCTCGACTTCCTTCTCTGTCAGGCTGTGGCAGGCAGCCAGATAGCCTGCGGTGTATACACGGAACAGATCGAGATTGATGTGCATCTTGCTCAGATCCTTCTCATCCTCGGCAGCGGTCGCTGCACCGAAGCGAATGGAATCGCCGTAGTCATACAAAGACGAGCCGGGCATAACGGTATCCAAATCCAGCACGCAAAGCGCCTTACGGTTCTCCTTGTCGAGCAGGACATTGTTGATCTTGGTATCGTTGTGGGTCACACGCAGGGGCAGCTCGCCGGATTCAAGCAGGCGGCAGATGGTTCCTGCCTCGTCCTCACGCTCCATGATAAACTCGACCTCCTCGGCAATCGTGCTTGCACGGCCGACACGGTCAACGTCCAGCGCTTCCTTGAACAGGCGATAGCGGTTGACGGTGTTGTGGAACATGGGGATGGTCTCATGCAGGGTATCTGCGGGGAAATCGCTGAGCATTTCCTGGAATCTGCCAAAAGCGATGGCGCTCTGGTAGAAATCCTCTTCGCTCTCCGGTGCCTCCAAGCAAATGCCGTCGGTGAATTCGTAGCAGCGCCAGCAGTCGTCATTTTCATCGACAAAATAGCGCAAATTCTCATCCGTACGGATAAAATGCAGCGTCTCACGGGGGCACTTGAGCGTTGTGCGAAGGAAATCGGTCACAGCACTGACGTTCTGCATGACCTCGACGGGGTTATTGAAAACGAATTTGTTGATGCGCTGCAAAATATAGCAATGATCATCATCGGTATCGACCTTGTATGTATCGTTGATGTGACCGGAGCCAAACTCCTTGCAGCTGATCACGTTGCCCTGCAGATGGAATTTTGTCAAAATCTGTTCGGCACGGGTAGGGGTGTTCACGGGGAATCATCCTCTCATTTCATTTTTTTATTCTATGCGTAAAAATGCTTTTTGTGTTGCGGTTAATTCTATCATAGATTGTCCAAAAAAGCAAGAATTTTTTGCATTTTTGATGATTTCTCCAATTTTTCGGAGAAAAACCAATCCCAAACGCCTTATAAAAAATACGGAGAACTCCCGAAAGGGAATTCTCCGTATTATCATGGACCAATCGAAGTTCGCATTATGACGGTACTTCCACAAGACGGAAGCGGTAGCGAAGGAAGTTGGTTTTGCATTCCTCCCAAATTTCCAGCTCCGTCATGAGCACCTTCACATCGCCCCAGGCGTTATGGCTCAGGGTGACGGTGGTACCGCTTGTGAAGATCTGCGCAAGGGTTTTACAATTGAGGTAGCAGCTGCTGCTCAGAAAAACCCCTTCGCAATCAAACTGTCTTCCCTGCCTGCCCTGATCGGTAACGGTCCATTCGCTTGCCGCAACGGTTTCGATCTCGACATTGCGAAGATAGGTCACACGCAGGCTCTCAGGCTCGTTTGGGAAGGTAAATGTGCCGAGCGTCAAGAAAAATCACTCCGTTTCATCGATACATTGGCGATTTCTCGCAAGGATCTGCAGCCGGCAAAGGATGCTGCCACCTGCTTCGCATGTGGTCTCAACGCTTGCACAGACGCAGTCGGTGAAACGGAGCGTTCGTTTCGGGAGCTGTATCATGAGCGTAAAAGAGGTCAGAGAAACAGGGTCAACAGGGGCATCCACGAGCGAGCAGCCGAGCGGCAGCAGATATTGCAGGCTGATGGAGTATTCCTTGCCGTTGCGGTTGTAGATCATGTTGTCCGAGGAGCCGAGCTCACGCACCAGTGTAAGATTTTGCACGCACCGCTCGGAAAAGCTTTTCAGCGCACCGACGGCGGTGCCGTCAATGTAGGCACGCACATCGGCACCCGAAGGAACGGGAGAAAAAGTCATAGCAGGTCACCTCATTTTTGCACCCAGCCGTCCGATTCGACCAAAATCTTGCAGCGGAAGCAGTCGGTGTCGGGATCGTAGTAGGTCTGTGTTCGGGTTATGGACGCATTTACGCCCGAGAGCTCGCACAGGCAGTTAAAAACAGTGCTTGCAAGGATATCACACTGGTAGCCGCCGCTGAGATAGGGCGAATAGATATCGCAGACGACTGCTTCTGTGCAGGCAAGTGAATAAACCTCTTGCGTTCCTGACAAGCCGAGCAGATTCCCGTGGCAGAACGAAAATATTCTCCGTTCCGTGGGACACAGCATGATCGTTGATTCGGTCAGACGGGGCATTTTCCGTTTCGGGAAGGCGATGGCGGCTGGAATTTGCTTTGCTTCCAGCGTGTCGAGGACATTTTGCAGCAGATCCATCAGCTCACACCGCCTTCCACGCAAAGCCCCCAGATAAAGAGGCGTTCCGATTGGTATAAGATCGCATCGGCTCGGCGCACGATAAAAAGACGACCGTCCATTTCGATGCTGTCATAGCCGCCCAAAGGGATGTCGGGAGGTCCCAGATAGAGGAACTGCCCACGGGGGACCTCACCGATGGAAGGGACCATGCGCTCCATATTCTGCCAGCTTTTGGAGGTGACGAGCTGTAAAAACACCTTGGTGTTATAGACATTCTCGCCGCAGGTAATCACGACCCGGTTGCCGTAGGCTTCGATCAGGGAGGCGATAACATCTTTCATGTGCGCACCCCGCAAAATGCCGTACGGTCGTTGCACCAGGGCGCCATAAGCTGTTTGGCGATCTGTGCGAAGCTGTCGTTTCGCTCACGGAAGTCGAGCTTGAGCGTGCCTGCATCAAAGGAGGCAAGCTCGTTGTCGTCAAGCGCCTGCGTGATGGAGAGAATTGTAAAGGCGCCTGCGTAGACGATTGCACTTTCGCAATCGTCTGCGGAAACGTTTTTGGGAAGCTGTGCCAGGAGCATTTGCGCAACGACAGGGCTCAAAATCGGGTAAAGCGAGTGATGCTGATTCATCATTTCGGAGACTGCCTCGCAGATTTTATCACTGAGCTCCATATCAGAACTCCAAGCGCTTGGCAGCCTCTTCCATGATGATACCAAAACCGCAGATGTGTGTGATAGCGGTGCGTTCGAGCTGACGGTCGATGAGCTTGTCGTGTTCGATGCAGACATCGCCTGCCTGCACCATTTCCAGCGCATAACGGCGGTCAACAGCGTAGATAAAATCGGATGCAACGGAATCGCTGCGCAGGATCTGAGCGCCGAGCGGCGTGGAGACCTTGCCGGTGCCCTGGAAATTCAAGCCGGTCAGAGGGTTTTGGAATTCGGGCAGTTTGAGGAAGCTTGCGAGGGTCGAGGAGGAAACGAGCATGGTGTTCATCTCATAGGGGTAGAATTCGGACCAAAAATCCACAAGTGCAGCGTAGGACAAGGAGCCGGAGGTGCCGCCGATGGGGCTTTCACCGATGGCGTAGGAGCCGGCGTTCATTTCGAGCTCGTGAACTGCGTCGGACAGATGCTGCGCCTGGATCTGCGCACCGATCTGACGGAGCATGACGGAGAACAGGTCGAGCTTCTGGAAGCGCAGAGCTTCGTAGGAAGCAACGAGCATTCTGCCGCGCTTTTGCAGAGAGATGAGCTTTTCGCTGGTTTTGATGCCCGTGGTGGGAATGCCTGCGCCTTCGACGAGGTCGGCAAGGGTGCGATCCTTCTCGGAGGGGACGGAGTAGATGCTGCGATAGTCCATGGCATCGATGTTGGTCACGGTTGCAACCAACGAGGGCAGAACGTTGTTCTCCTCCATGCCCTGACGGACGATACGGGCAATAAATTCAGGGAAAAGCACCGCAGAATCATATGTTGCGAAGAATTTTTCGACCGGATCGCTGCCTGCGCCCTTGACACGGATGCCGAAACGCTTGAGCTGACGCTGGAAGGCATCGGTGCCTTCAAGAGAAGTGCCCTTATAGCTTTCAGAGGGGTCGAGGGATTCCAAAACCTGCGTAAAGCTCTTACCGCCTTCACGGTACATACCTTTTTCGAGATGAATGTTATCAAAAGCCATAAAAAATACCTCCTTAAAAATTAAAGCAGAATCGTGGCAGTTTTGTTGACGGTGTCAACGGCTGCAACGAGATAGCTGTTGCCGTCAACGCAGACCTTGATCTTGCCTGCGCCGTCCCCTGTGAGCGTGCAATAGCCGATGCCTGGGGTGGTGCCGGAGTACGGCAGAGTCACGAAGCCTCGGACGGTGACGCAGGCATAGTTATTCTTGATGGATTCAACAACGCCGATGAAATTTTCCTCATCGTCGCTGGCACCGACGGTGCCGGTTCTGGACATAGAGCACGGGGCGCCGACAGCAACGCCGTCGTCACAGTGGAAGGTCGCACAGACCTGACCGATGTTTTCAAAAGATACGAACATAAAAAATTCCTCCTAAAGATTAAATCATGTAGTCATTGTCCATCGGGCAGCGGGAAGCCGAAGCCGACGGAAGCTGTGTGGACGAGGGGAAAAGCTGTGCGGATTTTTCGTTCATGCCCTGCTTTAGCTTGCAAAGCTCATGGAAGGACAAGCTGGCAAAGGATTTTTTAAGAACGTCCTCCGACGCACCGAAATCCAACAGCACCGCAAGGGAAACGACCTCATCGACGATGTTTTCACGGCAGGCTTTTCCAAATGCGGCGTCCAATTCCAGCGCTTTGAGACGGGAGAGCAGCTCAGGCGAGCCGTTTTTGCTGACCAGCTCCTGCAATGTCATAGATTCACCTCCCCTCATAGCCTTCAAAACACCTGCGTGCTTTTGCGCAGGGACGGCGACAAAGGAAAACTCATACGCATCCGTCGGCGCAGAAAGCACGGCGATGCACACCTGATCGCCATATAAAACGCCCTTTCGATGCTCGCACGAGCCGTAGCTTTTGCCGCAGATGGAGCAGGTGCTCTGCCCTACGGCGCAGCCGATGGAGACCTCTTTTTTGATGCCGCCTTCGATCTCAGCGATGAGGTCTTCATTTTTCTGCGTGCGCAGAAGATAGCACTGCGCCTGCAAAAAGTGGATGCCGTCTTGCTCTGCGACCTGTGTGTCGAACACACGGGCAACCTGACGATCTGAGGACCAATCGTGATCTGCGATGCCTGTTTTCCCCAGAAACAGCTCTGCCAGAACGGAAAGTGCCGCCGTGTCGAAGCGCTCAAAATCACGGTCGGGCTGATCATCGCACAGCCGTACGCTGAAGCAGTAGACCTGCTCGGCGCTCAGGGGAGACTTGGAATAAAGATTGATTTTTGCCAACGCCTGCGCATCGGGCGTGCCGACGGCACAGACGGAGGCTTCCTTTTTGATGTTCAATTCATCACACTCCGTTTGCATTTCGTAGTTGCGAGGCTTGCGCGCGGTAAAGTGCTGCCTGTGCCTCCTCGACAAGGTCCTGCAGGGTGATGTCGTCCCAGACAATTTTGGGGACAGACGAATCCCCATGCAGCCGCAGCCAAAGCGTACTGATTCGCTCCAGCGCAGGCTCCACCGCACGGCGTAACGCCCAAAGCTCACTTGTCAGCACATCTGCCTGCTGCTGGCTCATGCGTTCGGTGCTCGACCAGCTCAAGCCGAGCATAAACGGCGGCAGACCTGTTTTTGCGATGAGCTGCTCCAAAATCTGACGCACAGGCACTTCCGAATCCAGAATCTGACCGTCAGCGCCGATGACCCTGATGGAAACATCTCCCACGGCAACAAAATCACGCACAACGCCACTCTTGCCATCTTGCATGGCAGATGCCCATTCCCGGGCGATCGTCTCAGCACGCTCGGAGGCATTGCCGCGTTCGAGCGCATCTCCCGTGGGCTTGCAGACGATGGAATAGCGCACGTTGCCTGCACGCTCAAAGTTGATGCCGATGGTGTTGTAAATTTTTAACAGCACATCGGTCAAAAACGGCATACTGCGCAGCAGAGAAACGCCGTAGGGATTGGCAGGCTCGGGATTGAGCGTGGTCAAAAGCAGCAAATGCTGAAACGGCAACGCTTTGAGCTGACCGCCCTCATCGTAGGCGCAGATGGTGTAATCCAAGGGAGAATCCCCTTCTTGGATCTGCAGCTGCGTGACATCGCCCCAGCACACGGCAGAAAGCTGATTGTTTGAAACAACCATTTCGCCGATGGCTTGACCGTAGGTCAGCAGGCTGTCAAGATAGGCGCTTAAAAAGCTGTTGATGCCGAATTGCCCACGACCGCAGGGAACTGTGCGCAAGAAATCGTTCAGCGCAGCCTCAGACCGACCGCACCGAACACGAAAGCCGCCGCAAAGCCGCACGAGCTTGCAGATTGCCGCATCTAAGATGGGCAAAGCCTCACGCATGGAGCGATAAAGATTCGCTTCGCCGCCAAAGAGCGGAACATAGTGCTTGACAGACCCGAAGGGATGCGAATTTGCATTTCTGAGCTGCGTTGCAGCGGCAGCCGAGCTCGGCGCAGAACGTTTGAACTTCATAAATTTCACCTCCTTTCAGGCAAAAAATACAGCCAATTCCAATGCTCCCACTTCGATTTATCGCTCTGTGCATGCACTCCTTGTAATGTCATACTGAGGGAGCTTGCGACCGAAGAATCTTAGCGAGGGTATCGAAAATGCGTACAAGGCTTCGGTTTGCTCCACTGCGTGGGGCGGTACTTTCTTGTCTTGCCAAGAAAGTACCCAAAGAAGGCGCGCAGGGGAGGCGCTGACGAGTGCGCCTATCGTTTCTCTTGCTGTTTCATAAGGTGTTTCTCGGCGCACAGCCGCCCTCCCCTGCACCCCTCCCGGCACGCTTCGCGTGGTCGTAAGCTGTTACAGGTCGTTTTGCGATAACTCAAACAGCTCGATAAATCAGACTTTTCGCACATCAAATTCTTCTGTAAACACTGCATGCGGCGATCGGCTCTAACTTTTTTGCAAGCACCGTTGCCACGAAATATCGCATATCGTCCATGGCGTGATCGTGTTCTTTTTTGACCGTGTCCTTGCCTGCCTTGGGGTCCCAAACATACTGTTCCATTTCCCTAAGACAGTCTGTGCAGGTATCGCAAATCACGATCTCACCGTTTTTGAGCAAATCCGAGGTTCTCCGAATGCCGCTGATAACATCGTTTTCGGCTTTTTTGACATTCCAGCCCCTGCGCCGTAAAAGCTCAATAAAGCTTGCCGCCGACGGATCGACGATCACAGCACTGATGGGTCTTGTGCCTGCAAGCTTTGCCAAGGCATCGGCGTATTCGGCATCGGTCATTTGGCGCATTTCACGCTTGGAGTCAAAATAAAACTCCTGCACCCGGTACCAAACGCCCTCGCACAGCCCCCACAGCCCAAACGAAGCAGGATTGACCGTGCCGTAATCGCAGGAAATGTACCACATGGAAAATTCTCCCTTTGGCACCGGCAGAGCGGAAGCGGCATCGAAAAAGTCATAGACCCTGCCCTCAGCGGCGATCCATTGCCCCAGCACAAACCTGCGAAAAAAGACCCCGCTGTAAAGCCGTGCATAGCGATCACGGATGGCACTGCTCAAAGATGGATTGTCCTGCATGGTAAAATGCAGATATAGGCAGTTGCGCTTTTCAGCGCCCAAGATCCATTCGGTGTAAAACCAGTGATGTGGACCTTCGGGGTTGCAGTTGAACCAAAGACGGCTTCCGCTGACGGAGCAACGGGCGCAGGCTTGTTCAACGAAGCTGCGAGGCATCAAAGCGACCTCGTCAAGCAAAACACCTGCAAAGGTGATGCCCTGAATGAGCGAGGAGGAGCTCTCATCCCGACCGCCGAAGATGTAAAAATCGTTGGTTTTGCCGCCGAATGAGACACGAACCAAATTTTCCGTACGTTTTTCGGTGACGGAAAAGCCGATGGCTTTAAGCTTTGGCAGAAGCTCTGAAAGAACATTACGGCGCAGTGACGAGATGGTTTTTCCGCACACGCCGAAGCGAGCGCCCGAAAAATTTGAGCAAGCCCAAAGGAAGAAGCTCAAGCCCATGCAGAGCGTTTTGCCTGAACGAACTGCGCCGTCACAGATGATGGCTTCTTTGGAACAATGTGGTGAAGAGGGTCTCCACCAATTCAGAACGATGCGCTGTTTTTTGGAGAATTTCACTCCTCCACTTCCTCAGCGGCGGCAAAAAATGCAGCAGCGGCATCATTCGATTGCGCAACAGCGCCCAGAAGCTGTTCCAGCGCCCTCACACGGTCAAGCAGCTTGATTTCGATCGTTCCCTTCTCATTGCGCTTGAGCTCTGAGAGCAGGCTCAGGTCGAGAGAATCAAAGTCCACATTTTCTTCCAACACCAGCTTCACACAATCATTTGCTCGACCGAAGGCAAGCTGTGCCAGCCTGCGCAGGACGTCCTGACGGCAGATGTCGCATTGCTGTCTTTGTAGCGCCAGCTCATTTTGTACAAGTGGCGTGGAAAGAAGACGCACACCGTCGATTCTCCCAATGCTTTGCGCCGCCAAATCGGCATCGAAGCAACGAAGATACGCCGAAGCGAAGCGGCGTTTATCGCTCGGGATGTTCGGGTTCAAAAAAATCACCTCAACAATTCAAAAATTCGGGCATAAAAAATAGCGCCCTTCACCCGTAGTGAGGAACGCGCAAAAATTGCCCTGTTTCGTGCAACAAAACAGGGCAAGAAGAAAAAATATTTTGTAAAATCATAAAAAATCGCCGCTGAGGTACCCTTTTGACCTCAAATTCCGATTTATCGACGAGAGTAAAGAGTAATGATGAAGGATGAAAAAATAGTGTAGCTCCCGTATTTGTCATTGAAGAGGGAGCTTGCGACCGAAGAATCTTAGCGAGGGTATCGAAAATGCGCACAATGCTTCGGTTTGCTCCACTGCGAGGCGACGCTCGTAACCGTCCCCCCATGACCCCTCCCGGCACACTGTGCGTAGTCGAAGGCTGTGACTGATCGGTTTGGGAGAACTCAAACAGACTGATCAATCGAAATTTTACAGCAAAGCGATCAGCGCTTGCAGATCGTCCTCCCCGGTTGCCCAGCTCGTGGCAAAACGGATCACGGTATTGTTTTTGTCAAATTTCTCCCAAAAGCTGTAGCGTACCTGTTTCCCGATCTCCTTCAAACGCTCATTATCCATCACAATAAAGATCTGATTTGTCGGAGAATCGAGGAAAAATCTGTATTTTTTCTCACGCAAAGCGGCTTTCAATTTTTCTGCCTTTTCCATGGCGTGTCTGCCAAGCTTTTCATAAAGTCCGTCCGTAAACAGCGCATCGAACTGCACGCCGACCACACGACCCTTGGCAAACAGAGCGCCGTGCTGCTTGATTCTTGTCAAAAAATGCTTCGGTGCTTTTTGTGGGAAAACAACGGCTTCGCCGCATAATGCGCCGACCTTGGTGCCGCCAATATAGAACGCATCGCAATATTTTGCCAAGATCGGCAGCGTCATATCGCTGTCTTGGCAGGCAAGCGCATAACCCAATCTTGCACCGTCGAGATAGAGCTTGAGGTCATAGTCCTTGCAGACAGTGGAAATCTCCGCCAGCTCTTGAGCGGAATACAGCGTGCCGTATTCCGTCGGATGTGACAGATAGACCAGCCCGGGCTTTACCATATGCTCATGGCTTGTGTCGTTGTAAAAATCCTGCAAATACGTACGAATCGTTGCTGCACAGAGCTTTCCGTTTTCCTGTGCAAGCTCTAAAACCTTGTGCCCGGTAAATTCGATGGCACCGGCTTCGTGCAGGGCAATGTGACCTGTTTTAGCAGCGATTGCACCCTCGTACGGTGCCAAAAGCGCATCGATCACGACCTGATTGCACTGTGTGCCGCCCGCGAGGAAGAAAATTTCCGCATCGGGACAGTCGCAAGCGGAGCGGATTTTTTCCCTTGCGGATTCAGAATATTTGTCTGCGCCGTAGGGCGGCAGCTTTTCACGGGTGGTTCGGGCAAGATGTTCGAGCACAAGCTCGTGTGCACCCTCGGAATAATCATTTTCAAAAAACAGCATGAAAAAGCCTCCTTATAAATCATCATTATTACTATACAACAAAGCGTTTGGGAAATCAATCGCATAGATAGAATTTTGTCGCTTGCATGGCTTGATTTTTGATATGGAATTGGATATAATACAACTATAATCATACCAACGGAAAAATTCCGATTTATCGGTGAGTTTTGTTTTTCAAATTGTAGGGGCGGACGACTCTGTCCGCCCACACGAAGTGCCTGCACGGGCGCACAGAGTCGTGCGCCCCTACGG
>SVKY01000028.1 GCA_015068235.1 Oscillospiraceae bacterium | reverse complement strand
ACATTGGTTTGCTGCGAAATTCTACCGTTTTCTGTGCGGGAGGGTAGCGAAGCGGAGGGAGCGGTAGTGAATGACAGCCCGGTGGGCTGTCAGAGCCGCGACCTGACCGAGCCGCAGCGAGACCATGGCCCTCCCCTACAGCGTGAAACGATAATCTCACCGGCAAATCGGAATTTAATTATTATTGATTAACAGCATAAAACTGCAATGCGAAATGAACCTATCCATCGAGCAGATTCAGCAGAGGCTGCCAATATGACGGCAATGTGTCGGGTGTGCTGCCGTTGTCGATAGCACTGCCGTGATCGGTTACAATTTTGATTCGCCAGCTGACACGGAGGGTATCTTCTGATTCTGCATCGGTTTTGTTTGAACGGATTGATGGCAGGACTTTGCTTTCCAAATAATCCAGAAGTTCTTGTCGATTTGACAGTTCCTGCGTGGCGTTTGACGTTTCGATGGTGTTATTCTCGAAGTTGACTTTGATATTGTGATGTACGCAATCGTCTGTTTCGTAGTCTATCGTTAAACGCAGAATTGTTTCTTCTTGCTTTTTCGCTTCGCAGCCGGTCAAGCAAAAGGTGAGGATCAGCAGGAGGTAAACGATTTTTTTCATCGGTTGATCCTCCGCAGAACAAATGCTTGAATATTATTTTTCTCCATTTGGATATCGGTATAGTTTCCAATCCCGGCATAGGTCAGCAAAACAGCGGTATTGTCGGCGCTGATGAGAAGATTGACCGTGCCAAGCATTTTTCCGTAGGGTGTCTCGAGGATTCCGAGCCACTCATTTTCTGCTTTTTGGATAAACTCGTCATTGCTTTCAAGCGATTCCCACTGCATGGATTCCGTTCCGAGCTTCTCCAGGCAAAGATAGCGATTATCACTGTGCAGGAGGAATCTGCAATCGGAATCCTCGGCAACCTCAGCCTCTTTCAGTGTGCGGGAATTTTTTGTCAGAGGAACGATCAGCGGAACCTTCATTTGTGTGTGAAATCGCAGGAGCGGAAACTCGCCCAATCGTCCTTCTGGCAGGCGATCGTCATCATTTGCATCTTCCACCTGTGAAAGCACGTCATTTTCAAAGATCAAACTTTTTTTGTCATACAATTTATCCTCTTGCAGCAGAGCTTTTGTTTGAAGATCCATGGTTGCGCCTCCTTAGTTTAATTCATCGATCAGCATCTGCTGAAACTCTTCGTATGCTGAGGGGAACATTTCTCTGATATAATCCAGCTTCGTGGATTCGTGCGACATGCCGGCTTCAAAGAAGTGTGCAAAAGCCTCGCGACAGATGCTTCCGGAATTGTAATAATCCAGATAATGGCGCCATCTTCCGCAGGCTTCGCCGCCGGTCAAGCCGTTGATCAAATCGGAAATGCCGTTTTTCATGTTTGGATCCTCCCAAAGCCAGTCGGAAAGAGCGTCGTAAGCATCCTGAATATTTGTGTAATTGTTTTCGCGCATACAATTATCAAGCCAACGGTTGAGATCGTTTTCCAGGCAGTCGTAAAAATCATAACTCCAGTCCGTCGAAGTATGGGAATTCCAATCGGACTGATCGTCGATCAAATGACCTACTTCATGATAATACGTATTGCCGACGCCTCTTTCGTTCACGGCGTCTTCATCACGGTTGTAGTTGATGTGATTCCGGATTGAATTATAGTGCGCTGTGTCATCATAATCATCATCGTTGATACGGACACGGTTGATGTAGCGTTCATATACCAATCTTGTGTTTTCGTCCACGGCATGTTCGCGGCGGTATTCCAGAATTTCATCATAGCTTCTGCCCTCAAGCGGATCGGCGGGCTCGCTTGCTGTGCCGGAATTTGAGCCGTCCGAGGTGGCAACGATGGAACGCTCCGTCGCACGATACAATTCTATCGCCCGGTCCAAAGCGGACTTCAAAGAGGAAATATCATCCATTTGGTTGCCGATCGCCCGGATATTACTTACAAGCGCAGGAAACGAACAGCTGATTACCGAACCGATGATGCTGTTGACACCGGATAAGGATTGCTGTACGGTGCGCAAGGATGTGCGAAGCTGTGCAATTCTTGTTGCAGAGTCTGTCATTTTGTCGAAAGTAACTTTACAATGATCCATGTCATGAGCTCCCTTCTGTCGTTATCCGAATTATAGCATAACTTTCCTGCGATTGCAAAGAGATACGACGAAAGACATGTTTTTTCGGACGAACGACACGAAACAGCATGGTTTCATATGCTTAGCGGAGAAAAATGATTGCAAATTCCGATTTGCCGGTGAGATTATCGTTTTACAAGCGGAGGGTCATGACCCTCCCCTACAGTGATTGATACATTCTGTTCGACAAAGCGGAATTTCATCAAAACACTTTCGCATCGGGCTCTGCGGATAAAACAGGCAGGAGTTGACAGAATCAAAATGCGTTTGTATAATCAAGGCAGGAGGTGTGAAAGTTGACGGATACATTGAGAAAGTCTTTGTCTCTTACCGTGCTTTTGGGCGTGGTGGGAGTTTTGGCAGGAGGATTTTATACTGCCGTTTCCGGAATTTGTTCGGTTTTTTTATTGATTTGGTTATTTTTTGTGGAAAAAGAGAAATTGAAATTTGTCTTTAATCCTTTTTCTTGTGCCATTTTGTGCTGTTTTGCATTTTACTGCTTGACGCCTCTTTGGGCGGCGGATCATGGGATGGCATTGCTTGGAATCGTGCGATTTTTGCCGATCGTATTATTTTTGCTTCTCGTTACATTGAAAAAATACAGCATCGATCTGGTATTTCAGCTCTGCTGTATTTTGGGAGCAGGTATGACGGTCGTTTCTCTGATCGGGATGCAGATTCCTGCGCTGGAGGACTTTTTCAGCGTGGCAGGCAGAATTTCGGGCACATTCGGCTATCCGAATACGTTTGCGGCATTTTTGACAGTCTGTTTGACCTATCAGCTGAGCAAGGGCGAAATGCAAAAATATGATTGGGGCATCAATCTGATCTTATGTGTCGGACTTCTCTACAGTGGCAGCCGTGGCGCATTTATTTGGGCGGCGATCGTGTTGGTCATTGCAGCCATCGTGCATAGACGTTGGAAGCAGAGCATGTCGGTGTTTGCTCCGCTGATCGTTTGCATTCTGGCGGCATATTTACTGGAAACGGTCGGCGTTTCCTCAGAGGCGAATCGATACCTCAGCGCAAGCACTGAGTCAGGTACCTTTTTGGCTCGACTTTTGTACTATAAAGATGCGCTGCGAGAGAGTCTCTCCCATCCGTTTGGACTTGGCTACTGGGGCTATCGTGCTGCGCTTGGCACATTCCAAACAGGCAGATATGCTGTGAGCTTTGTACATAATGATTTGATTCAAATGTTGTTGGAAATCGGCTGGATCCCGACGCTCGTGTTTGTCTTTGGCGTTGGCTGGCTGTTTTGGAAGGGAAATGCACAAAAAAAATTGCTTCTGCTTGCGCTTTTGGGACACAGTATGATCGATTTTGACCAGCAATTTTTGATCATGTGGCTGCTTTTGATTGCCCTTTCGGATATCGAGCATGGAAAAACGGTCACATTCCGAGCAAATCAATTTTTGGCTTGCGCAGTGATGCTTGTTTGCGTGTGGCTTTCGGCGGCGGATGTGCTGTATACCTTCGGAAGCTATGCGCTGTGTGACAAAATTGCGCCGTGGCATACCGAGGCGAAGATCAAGCTTCTGACCAAAGCAGAAACTGCTGAAGAGATGGAGCGGATCGGAAACGATATTTTGGCGCTCAATTCGAGCTGTTCGATTGCTTTCAGTGCTTGCGCTGAGGTCGCATATTCGCAGGCAGATTTTGAAACGATGCGTGATTCTAAGAATCAAGCAATTGACTGTGCGCCGTATGCACTTGCCGAGTACACAAACTATTTGGATAAATTATTTGTGTTTTATGAATATTACGCCTCACAGGGGGATGCGCGTGGTGCGCAGACGTGTGTGCAGGAGATGTGCAGTGTTGTAGAGCGCATTGCGGCGGTCGAGAAAAAGACGGATCGCTTGGCTGTCGAGTGCGGCGAGGATCAATCGATGGCACTGCCGAGAGATTATCTGAAGGCGCTTTACGAAATCGGTGCCATGCAGTAAAATTAATCAGGATTTGATGTTAATATTGTACAAAATAGGAAAAAATTGTTGACAAATCGTTGTGGAATAATTATACTGTATATATTGAGATGTGACTTTGCATCTAAACAATTAATGAAAGAGAGGATTTTTATGAAAAGAAGAGTCATTAGTATGCTGGTACTCATTGCGCTCCTGTTTTCCATGGTTCCGATGACGGCACCTGCGGCAAAAGCGGAAGGCGCATATCAGTATTACGAGGATATGTATCCCGTCGAGGGCGGCTACATCTTATTTGATGAAGGCAGCGGTGAGATTTATGCATACGAGGGCAACATAACCTCAGCCGATATCCCGGCGGAGATCAACGGTGTTGCCGTAACGAGCATTGGCGGTTGGGCGTTTGAATACTGCTATAGCCTGACGAGTGTAACGATCCCCGACAGCGTGACGAGAATCAACGCATATGCGTTCTATGGCTGTTATGCACTGGAGAGCGTGACCCTCGGTGATGGCTTGGAAAGCATTGACGCTGAGGCGTTTCGTGAGTGCCAAAGCTTGCAGAGCATTGCGCTGCCTGCTGCATTGACGTACATTGGCGACGATGTGTTTTATAACTGCGTTGCTTTGGAAAGCATTCACGTTGCGGCAGAAAATGAAGTGTATTCTTCTGATGCAAGCGGCGTTCTGTTCAACAAGGCGAAAACAGAGCTGCTTCTCTGCCCGCAGGGATTGAGCGGTGTTTACACGATCCCCAATGGCGTGGAGAATATTGTCGAAAGAGCGTTTATGCGTTGCACGGCTCTGACAAATGTGTCGATTCCCGGTAGTGTGCAGAGCATTGGAGCTTATGCTTTCTATGAATGCGGCATGGCAAGCTTAACGATCGGCAACGGCGTGAAGAACATTGGTCTTGCGGCGTTTGAATGTTGCGGCAGCTTGCAGAGCGTAGCGATTCCTGCTAGCGTGACAAGCCTTGGCGACGATGCATTCCGCGCTTGCAGAAGCTTGACAAGTGCAACGATCGGAAGCGGTGTTTCGGAAATCGGCACGGCTGTGTTTGCATCCTGCACTGCGCTGGAGAGTGTTGTGCTTCCGCAGAGCGTAAAGAGCATTGGCGATGCTGCGTTCAATTGCTGCAACGCTTTGTCGAGCATCAATATTCCCGATGGCGTGACAAGCATTGGCTATTCTGCGTTCTATCAATGCAACAGCTTGCAGAGTATTACCCTCCCTGACAGCGTGACAAGCATCGGCAATTCTGCATTTGCTTACTGCACCTCGCTCAAGAGCATTGCGCTTCCTGCCGGTGTGACGAGCGTGAGCGCATGGGCGTTCTCCAATTGTACCGAACTGACCGAGGTAACACTTCCGCAGAATGTGACAAGCATTGAAAACGGTGCGTTCTTCTTCTGTGAGAGCTTGCAGAGCATTGACCTCCCCGACGGAGTTACAAGCATTGGTGAAAGAGCGTTCTATTCCTGCGACAGCTTGACGAGCGTGGCAATTCCTGCCAACGTGACATACATCGGCGAGCTTGCGTTTGCTTATTGCCCGAGCTTGCTTGAATTTGTGGTCGATGAAGCGAATGAGAATTACAGCTCCGATGAATACGGCACTTTGTTCAACAAGGACAAGACGGAGCTGTTGGTCCTGCCCGGCGCTTGCATGGAATGCTGGATTCCTGCGACGTTCGAGTGGTTCGATGAAAATGCGCTGGTGGGCTGTGACAATCTTGTTGCCTTCCGTGTGGACGAAGCCCATCCTGATCTCAGCTCCGATGAAAGCGGACTTCTTCTGAATAAGGACGCAACGGAAGTCATCCTTGCACCGAACGGACTCAACGTATGCCAGATCGCTGAAGGTGTTGTGACCATCGGCGAGGAGGCGTTTGTCAACTGTTCTAATTTGATCACCGTTTTCATTCCGCAGAGCGTTGAGAAAATCAAGTGGGGCGCATTCCGGAATTGGACCTTGAACCATGTGTTCTATGCCGGAACGATTGACCAGTGGAATGAGATCCACATCAGCAGCAGCAACTCTCCGCTGATCATTGCAACGAAGCATTGCGAGGCAACCGCAGCAAACATTTCTCTTGAGCAGAGCTGCGTGCATGACCTGTATTACTGCGATCTGTGCGAGGAAGACAACTTCATCGGCGCAGTGAAGCGCATTGGCGGTGAGCATGACTTTGTCGATGGCGTTTGCAGCGTGTGCGGCGTCCCGAGCTATCTGAAATATTATATTGAAAGCAACGGCACGGTCGTCATCAGCGGCTATGACAGAAGTGTGTCCGACATCGTGATCCCCGAAACGATCGAAGGCTTGAGTGTTGCAACGATCGGCGGCAGCGCCTTCATGAACAACACGGAGCTGGAGAGTGCGAAGATCGCTGAAAGCGTAACTTACATTTCCTATGCGGCGTTTGAGAACTGCACCTCCTTGAAGCAGATGGAGTTCCCGGGTGTAACGCACATTTCCTACAGTGCGTTTATGAACTGTACTTCCTTGCCGCAGCTGGAGTTCCCGAGCGTTGTCCATATTTCCTACAGTGCGTTTGAAAATTGCACCTCCTTAACACAGCTGGAGCTCCCCGTGGCAACCTATATTGGTGAAGCTGCTTTTGCAAATTGTACCTCTATGACCAAGGCGAAGCTTCCTGTGGCAACAAAGATTTATGACCAGACGTTTGTGAATTGCACCTCCTTGGAGCAGGTGGAGTTCCCGACCGTAACGGATATTTCTTACTATGCGTTTGCGGATTGCACTTCCTTGTCGCAGCTGCAATTCCCGCAGGATCTGAGAACCATTTCCGACGACGCATTTTACAATTGCGACAGCCTGACCAAGGTTGAGCTGGGAGCAAATGTTGATTATCTTTCCTACAGCGCATTTGACGACTGCGATAACCTTGAGGGGATCCATGTCGATAAGGCAAATAAGTACTACAGCAGCGATAAGTACGGAACCTTGTATACAAAGGATAAGTGGACGCTGATCCAAGCCGGCTGCGCACTGCCTGCTACTTATGTTGTTCCGGCAGACGTGGGCCACATTGTACCGGGTGCATTTGCAACCTCAAGAACGCTTGAGATCTTGGCAGTTTTGAATCCGGCATGTAACTTCTATCGTTACTACTGGTGGGCGTATGAGCCGCAAATCCCCGAGGGCGTAACGCTGCACAGTGATGGCGATTCGAACGTACAGGCTGTTGCAGAGAAATATGGCTACAGCTTTACGGAGCATAACTTTGAGAACGGTGCCTGCACGATTTGTAAGACCGGCAGTATCGTTTGGCAGGGTGTTTGCGGCGATAACCTGACATACACCATCGACGAAAGTGACGGAAAGCTGATCATCGAGGGCGACGGCTTGATGTATTCCTTCTCCTGCGCAGCTCCGTGGGAGAGCAGCAAGAGATATATTACCGAGGTTTCTCTGCCCGATGGTTTGCTGAATATCGGCGCTTTGGCATTTGAAAACTGCGTCAATTTGAAGAAGATCGCAATTCCCGATAGCGTTAGTGTCATTGAGAATAGTGCGTTCCTCGGCTGTGAAAGCTTGGAAGAAGTTGATTTCGGAGAAGGCGTTTACAGCATCGAGGAACAGGCGTTCGGCATGTGCACGGCATTGACGGATGCTGTATTGCCTGAAACCACAGACTTTATCGGCAGATATGCTTTCGCCTCCAGCGGTTTGACAAGCATTGAAATTCCGAATCGTGAATGTGCGATCTACCCGGTCGATGAAACGCTTGGCACGCCCGGAACCACGGTAGTTTACGGCTATGAAGGATCTACCGCACAGGATTACGCAGAGAATCACGGCTACACCTTCATCGCTCTGTGCGAGCATGTGTATACTGAAACCGTGACCGCTCCGACCTGCACCGAAGGTGGCTATACGACTTACGTTTGCGAAAAGTGCGGAGAATCCTATGTCGGTGACAATACCGATGCTTTGGGCCACGATTTTGAGCAGTGGAAGACTACGACCGCGCCGACCTGCACCGTAGCAGGCGTGGAACGCCGTGATTGCGCACGTTGCGATGCCTACGAGGAGAGAGCTTTGGAGGCGCTCGGTCATACCTATACCGAGGCGTTGACCGTGCCGACCTGCACCGAAGGCGGCTATACGACCTTCACCTGCCACTGCGGCGATAGCTATGTCGGTAACGAAACAGAGGCATTTGGTCATGAATTTGGAGAGTGGACGACCGTGACTGCCGCGACCTGCACGAACAGCGGCAAGGAACGCAGAGATTGCTCCGCTTGCGATGCGTTCGAGGAAAGAAATGTTGCGAAGCTTGCGCACAACTATGAAGCCGGCGTTTGCGAAAGCTGCGGTGCGGAGGATCCGAATTATGTTCCGCCGACCGAAGAGCCTTCCGAGCCCGAGATTCCGACAGAAAATCCGTTCACGGATGTGAAGGAAAGCGACTATTTTGCAACTCCCGTTTTGTGGGCAGTTGGCAAGGGCATTACCAACGGCATGAGCGCAACGAGCTTTGCTCCGAATGCACCGTGTACTCGTGGTCAGATCGTGACCTTCCTGTGGAGAGCTTGCGGAAGTCCCGAACCGACCAGAACAAACAATCCGTTCACGGATGTGAAGTCCTCTGAGTATTACTACAAGGCTGTCCTTTGGGCGGTAGAGCAGGGCATTACCACAGGTCTTAGTGCCACGACCTTCGGACCGAATGCAACTTGCACCCGTGGTCAGGTCGCAACGTTCTTGTGGCGCAGTCAGGGCGAGCCTGCGCCTGCAAGCACGAACAATCCGTTCTCTGACGTTAAGACGAGCGACTATTATTGCAAGGCTGTCCTTTGGGCGGTTGAGAATAACGTCACGCAGGGTGTCGGCGGCGGCAAGTTTGCTCCGAATGACAGCTGTACCAGAGGTCAGATCGTGACCTTCCTTTACAGAGCAATTGCATAAAGCATAAACATAACTGCTGCAAGCGAAAAACTTGCAGCAGTTATTATTTTTCTGTGTGTTTTTTAACTTCCGATTGATCGGTGAGATTATCGTTTTACATTGTAGGGGAGGACCATGACCCTCCCCTACAGTGGTTGATACGCTCTGTTCGATAAATCGGGATTTGGCGGTCTGTCGGGAGATGCTTTTTCCTTGGCATGGCAAAACAGGGAAGTGCAACCTAAATTTGCAGCATTGCACATCGGACTTTGCAAATTTATGAGAAAATAGAGAGATTCAAGGTTGATTATTTACACGCAATGTGATAAAATAAGATAGATTATAAATTCGGATACTGTTGCATAAATTTGATAGCGTGTCATATTCGGATATATTATTTCTTCACTTTACGTTTTTGTCCTTAAAACGTCTTTTTACAAACAGACGGCATTGCGCCGAACGGTTGCGGTTTCGTGCCGATAGGAGATATACACTATGGAAATGATAGATAAGAAACAGCTGCTTCTTGCGCTAAAGCGCAGGCTTTGGATCATGATATTTTTCTGCGTGATCGGCGCAGCTTCGTTTTTCGGTGTGGCTCGTTTTTTGATCACGCCGGAGTATGAAGCCGGTGTAAAATTATATGTCAACAACAGTTCCTTTTCCGTCGGCGGTGCATCGTTCAGCATTTCCGCTTCGGAGCTGACGGCGGCGCAGGGCTTGGTCGATACATACATCGTCATTCTCAACAGCCGCACCACCATCAACGAGGTGATCAAGGAAGCAAACCTCACATATTCTTATGAGGATCTGTGCGAAATGATCACCGCAGAGCCGATCAATGAGACGGAAATTTTCCAGATCACCATCACCTCGACCGACCCGAACGAGGCGGAAAAGATCGCAAATACCATCGCCATGGTCCTGCCCGGGAAGATCGCTGAGATCGTCGATGGCAGCTCTGTGCGTGTAGTCGAATATGCCATCGTGCCGACGAGGCGTGCTGCCCCGAGCTATTCCAAGAGCGTGGTATTAGGTGGCATTGTCGGTACGGTTCTGAGCGCAACGATTGTGCTGTTCTATGAGATGCTCGATGATAAGATGCGCTCGGAGGAGACGCTGACCAGAGCGTATCCCGATGTGCCGTTGCTGAGCGTGATCCCCGATGCGACCGAGAACAACGGCATGGGCGCTTACAGAGGCTACTATCAGGAATATCGCCCGAACGGTCGTAACAGAACGGAGGCGAAACGCTAATGTTTGACAAGAAAAAGAAGCAACTCGGCGCTGACACCTGGAATCAGGATCTGATGTTCGGACCGAAGGTCAATTTTGCTGTGAGTGAGGCGTATAAGCTGCTCAGAGCGAACGTGATGTATTCCTTCTCCTCGCAGAGCAGCTGCCGCATCATTGGCGTGATGAGCTCGGTGCGTGGTGAGGGAAAGAGCACAACGGCTTGCAATCTCGCCTACGCATTTGCTGAGGCAGATAAGCGAACGCTGCTGATCGAGGCAGACCTGCGCCTTCCGACCATTGCAGAGAAGCTGGAGCTGAATCCGATGCCCGGCTTGACGGATATGATGGTCATGTATGAGAAGCTCGGAAACGTCCTGCAGCATTGCAAGTATTCGAAGAATATGGACATCATCACCGCAGGCCGCTATACGCCGAACCCGTCGGAGCTGCTCGGCTCATCGCTTTTGAAGGAACTGTTTGACGAGATGTCGAAGTATTATGAATATATCATCGTCGATATGCCTCCCGTTACGGCGGTATCCGATGCGCTGGTGATTTCGAAGCTGCTTGACGGCGTGGTGATGGTCGTGCGAAACAACTATGTCACCCGCAAGGAGCTGGCAGAGGCGATGCGTCAGCTGAAGATGGTTGGCGTGCGGATCCTGGGCTTTGCCTACCGTGGCGGCGGCATGGAGCGTGTGAATAAGTACAACAAAGCCTACTACACCAAGAAGAGCTACGGTAAGTGATGGTTGATCTGCACACACATATTTTGCCGCAGATGGACGATGGCAGCCAAAGCACAGAGCAAACCCGGCAAATGCTGGAGCTTATGCGCTCGCAGGGGGTTGACGTTGTTGCAGCCACGCCGCATTATTATGCCAATCGGGAGACACCGCAGGCGTTTTTGCGGCGCAGAGACGAGGCTTATAAAAAAATCACGAAGGCACCTGCAACGCCGGGGATCCTGCTTGGCGCAGAGGTCGCATATTTCAGCGGCTTGAGCAATTGCAGTGAGCTTTCGAGCCTGTGCATTCAGGGCAGCCGATTGATTTTGATCGAAATGCCGTTTTCAAATTGGAACGACACTGTGGTGCAGGAGATTTTGTCCGTGCATCCGCATTTGGGGCTGACACCGGTGCTGGCGCATATTGAAAGATATCGAAAAATGCCGAATTTTGAGCAGGTGTTGCACCGCTTTTTGATATCGGGTGTGCTCATACAGTGCAATGCGCAGTCGTTTTGCGCGCCGTTTTTGGGGAAAAAGATGCTGCGCATGCTGCAGGACGGACAGATCCATTTTATCGGCTCGGATTGTCACAATCTGACCTCTCGTCCGCCGAATTTCAAAAAGGCAGCCGATAAGATCACAAAGACGTTTTCCGCTGAGTTTTTGCAGCATTTGAACAGCACTGCACGGGAGCTTTTGGCGCTTTGAGCATGTGAATATGAGGACGCAACCATGAGAATCAAACCCTTTCTTATCATATGGATCGTTTTGGCGATCGCACTGTGCATATTACCGCTTCCGGGCTTGTTCGGCGAGGAAGAAAGCTTGCCTGCGATAGAGCCGACGCAGCCGACAACGCAGGAAGCGGAGAGCACAACACAGATGCCTTCTCAAAGTGAAACGGAGATCATAACACAAGCGCCGACGGAACCGACGGAAAACGCCGAGGCGACAACACAGGCACCGACCGAGCCGACAACGCAGGCACCGAGCGAGACAGCCGCACCGACAGAGCCGATTGCGCAGGAGACGGTGCCGCCGCTGACCGCACCGCCGACACAGGAAACGCCGGATGAGGAGCAGCAGGAGATGCTTTTGCAGATCGATGCGCTGATCGCTGAGGTCTATGCACTGCAGGAAAGCTACACTGCCCGCCTTGCTGCGATCGAAGCCGACGGCGTTAGCCGATATAAGGCGCTGCCCGAGTCGGAGCGCACGGAGGAGAAAAAACAGGAGATCGTATATTCCTGTGTCGATGCCGCCTATGCGCTGGAGAAGGAGTGCGATATTCAGATCGACACCATTTGCGCAAAGCTTGGATATCTTCTCATGCGGACAGGCAGTTCGCAGGGCTTGGTTTCCGAGATCCGGTATTCCTATGCTGCGGCAAAAACCAATGCAAAAAATCAACTGACGGAGCGCTACGGCGACCTCCTCAGTTAAAATAAAACATTCAATATCATGGAGGTAAATGGTAATGAAAAAAGCAACTCGTATCTTATCCGCACTTTTGGCGATGGTACTGCTCTGCACGGCAATGCTGAGCGCCTCTGCCGCAGCAAAATTTACGGACATTGAGGGGCACTGGGGCAAGTCCTACATCGAAAGATGGGCAGACAGTGGTGTCATCAACGGCTATCCCGACGGCACCTTCCGTCCTGACCAGTTCGTCACCCGCGCCGAGGTCAGCAAGATCCTCGCATTGGCATACGAAATGCCGACCAAGGTTGAAAAGACCGGCTTCAGCGACGTTTCCACATCCGCATGGTACTATACCTATGTGGAGGCTTGCGCATATTTTGGCGTCATCAACGGATATCCCAACAACACCTTTAAGCCCAACGCAGAGATCACCCGTTCCGAGGCTGCGAAGATGGTTTGCCTTGCAGCGGGCTTGAGCCTGGTCGATACCGGCTACGAGATTTTTAAGGATGCCGACGAGATGCCCGAATGGGCAGCCGGCTATTGGAATGCCCTGATCAAGGCAGGCGTCGTTGACGGCTATGAGGATGGCACCCTGCGCCCGAACCGTCTGATCTCCCGTGCCGAGATGGTCAAGATTTTGTGCTTCGCCATGAGCGAGCTGAAGATCTATGAGATGGATGTCACCATCTCCGATAACCTTGGCAACACTGTTTTCGACAAGGTCGATTACCTCACCGGCGATGCTTACGTTGTCGATACGCTCATTCCGCTGCTGGTAGCAAACCGTGAGAATTACAAGGAAGCATTCCCCTCCGGTCATATGCGTGACCTGCTCGATGCCGGTGTCGCACTGGCAAAGGAAGGCTACAAGGACGGCTGGACTGAGGAAGAGCATGCTGCCTGGGAGCAGTATCTTGCAGAGGGCTTCGCTGACTACGAAGGCAACGGTGAGCGCCACTTGACCGACCTGCTCAGCAAGGTCGATTCCACCATCGCTACCGTCGCAAGAAATGAAGAATATATCATGACCTTCTTCGACACCGAAGAGGGCAGAACCGATATCGAGTACACCGTCACCATTTTGGTGAAGGTTATGGATGAGGCATAAAATTTTCCGAGCTGCCATTGTACATTTTTGTGCAATGGCAGCCGAACGTGCTTTCTATTATCAAACTGATTGTTCGGGGGTGCTGCTGTGAATAAAGAAATAACAGAGCATCAAAAAATGCTTTTGCAGATTTTGTGCGAGTTTGACCGCATCTGCACGAAGCATCATATACCGTATGTGCTGTTTGCCGGCTCAGCGATCGGTGCTGCACGTCACAAGGGCTTCATTCCGTGGGATGATGATATTGATGTGGCGATGCTGCGCAGTGACTATGACCGTTTTTTGAGCATTGCACCGAAGGAGCTTGATGAGAAGGTCTATTTCCTGCAAAAGGAATTTTCTGCGCATTGGCCCATGTTCTTCTCCAAGCTGCGCCTGAATAATACCACCTGCATCGAGCGGTTTATTCCCAAGGACCCGAAGCTTCATCAGGGCATTTATATTGATCTGTTCCCTGTGGACAATCTTTCAAACAAAAAGCTGATGCAGAAGCTGCAATTTGCCGCTTCGAAGATCGTCATTGCCAAGTCGCTCAGCCGCCGAGGATATTTGACTGACAGTTTTAAGAAAAAGCTTGTGATGATGCTGTGCAAGCTGCTGCCGCTAAAACCCATGCTCAAGACAGCAAAAAGCGCCAAGCATACCGATACACCCCTGGTGCATAGCTTTTTTGCAGCGGCTTCCGTGTTTGATAAGAACATTTTTGAACGGAAGTACTTTACGGAGCGGATAAAAACACAGTTCGAGGGAGGTCAATTCCCGATCTCTGCGCATAATGATGTCCTGTTGACGAGGATCTACGGTGACTACATGACCCTCCCCTCTGACGAAGAGATCGAGGAAAAGATCCACGGCGTGATCGTCGATACGAAAAACTCTTATGAGAAGTACCTTGAGGATCAGAAGAAGATGAAGATCACGCAATTTTCCAAAAGCATTCGATGATGGAGGATGTTATGAACGCAGACCCGAAACCTGAGAAGAATATGACACGCTTGTGGCTGATTGCAGGCGGTATCGTGCTTGTGATCGCATTGGTCGTGCTTTTGATGTCGATCGGGAGCAAGGACGATGCCCTGCCCGAGGTCAAGGTCCATGAGATCACACCGACCGAGACCCGCATCGAAGCTACGGGCGAATATATTCCCAAGCTGTTTTTGATGAGCCGTAACGAGAGCGATGAGAGCGTGGAGATCAAAACCTCTTATTGCACGATGAAGTATCCGATTGCCTATGCGGACCTGGTCGAGGCTGTCGTGGTTGACGCGAACAGCAAGAAGGTGGTCGAATTTTACGCAAGGCTGAACGGCGGACACTATTTGCTCTACACAATCAGCTTTACCGAAACCGAGGGTGAGCTGATCGGCACGCTGGAGCTGGAGGGTTCTGAAGAACCGCTTGAGCTTCGGGCGATCTTCCATGAGGCGAGTGAGGAGCTTGTGGGCGATGATCTGATCTCCTTCCGGGCAGGACAGGAGACGTTCAATGATGTCTGGACATCCCTTGCGGAAAATACAAGATTTACCCCTGCTGCTTGATTAAAAACGACCGACAACTTCCGATTTATCTGTGAGATCATCGTTTCACGCTGTAGGGGAGGGTCATGACCCTCCCGTGTGCAGGAACCGCCATAATTGTTAATTGTTTTCAATTATCGTGAAATATTACATTTTCACATTGGTTTGCTGCGAAATTTTACCGTTTTCTGTGCGGGAGGGTCATGACCCTCCCCTACAGTGGTTGATACGTTCTGCCCGACAAATCGGAATTTGACAAAGCTATGATATGAAGAAAATTTTAATCGTTAACAACAATATGAAAATCGGCGGTGTGCAGAAAAGCCTGTGCAATTTGCTATGGGCTTTGGATGGGCGCTACGAGATCACGCTGCTTCTTTTTGATCGCAGCGGTGCGCTTTTGCAGGAGCTTCCGCCGAAGGTCAAGGTCATTGCCTGCAAGAGCGCTTTCCGCTTTTTCGGAATAAGCCAGGCGCAGTGCAAGGGCTTGGACAAGCTCAAGCGTGGAGCGCTTGCGTTTTTGGGGCGCAGATTTGGAAGAAATTGCGCCCTGAAGCTGATTCACCCGACGCAAAAAACCTTGCCCGGGACCTATGATGCTGCCATTGCGTTTTTGCACAACGGCAATCCGCATCACTTTTACGGCGGCGTTCAGGATTTTGTGCTCAGGCACGTCAAGGCGAGGAAAAAGATCGCCTTTTTGCACTGTGATTATCGCCTGAGCGATGCCAACCATAAGATCAACAACCAAACCATCCGCTGCTTTGACACCATTGCGGCATGCTCCGACGGCTGTCGGCGTGCGTTCTGCGAGGTGCTGCCCGAGCTGAGTGGGAAATGTATCGTCGTGCGCAACTGCCATCGCTTTGCGCAGATCCAATCGCTTGCCGCGCAGGATACGGCGGAATATCCGCAAAAATGCTTCCATTTGCTCACGGTTGCAAGGCTTGCCCATGAGAAAGGGGTCGAGCGTGCGATCGCTGCGGCGGCATATTTAAGAAAAAAAGGGATCGATTTTCGCCTGCATATTGTCGGAAGCGGTGCTATGCGAGCACAGCTTCAGGCGCTGACGGAGCGTGAAGAACTGCTGGAGCAGGTGCTCTTTTACGGCGAGCAGGAAAATCCCTACCGATTTATGAAGCACGCAGATTTGCTGCTGATGACCTCGTTCCATGAGGCAGCGCCGCTGGTCATTGAGGAGGCTGCGTCCCTGGCGCTGCCCGTTTTGACCACCGAGACGACCTCCTCTGATGAGATGGTCGTGCAGGCAGACAACGGCTTTGTCTGCGCAAACTCGCAGGAGGCGATCGATGAGACGCTTTATGCGCTTTTGTCCGAGCCTTCCCGCCTTGCGGCAGTGCGTAAACGTATGCAGGGAAGAACGTCCGATAATTCGGCTGCCCTGCTGCAATTCCAACAGATGTTAGAGGACTGATAATGAAAGCTTTGAACGGCAATTTCGGATTGCGTCCCAATAATAGCATATATACGGCGTATTCGAAATGGGAAGTGTATGCTGCAATCGCAATGCTTTATGTCGCGCCGTTCGTAACGCCGATGCTGACGCTGATCGCTTTTTTGATTTTTGCGATCCGCATCGTTTTGTATGATGCAAAGGTTTTTGCGGCGGATTACGCCCTTTTGACACCGATTGCACCACTGTTCTCGTTTAACGACATGTCGCTGCTGATTTATCTGGGTCTGCTTGCGGCGGCGTGGCACTTTTTTACGAAAAATATCTGCAAGCAGATGCTTTATGGCATTTTGCTTTTGCTGTTAAACTATTTGATCCTGCGAATGCCGTGGAATATCAGCGGCTTCGTGCTGTGCTTTGGACAGCTTTTTATGCTGTGTATTCTGCTGCCGATGCAGGATGCTTCCTCGGCGCAGTTCAGCGCAAAAATTTTTAGCCTGAGCCTGATCCTTTCCTCCGCATTTGCGCTTGTGATGCGTGACTCTTCGGTGCTTTATGTGCTCAGAGGCTCGGAGCTTCCGGCGTTTTGGGGCAGTACACTCAACCGCTTTCACGGCTTGTTCGAGGACCCCAACTATTATATGACCCTGATCGTGACAGGCATGACCCTGCTGATCAAGCTCCTGGATACCAGGCAAATCAAGCTTGTGACCTTCGTGATTGCAGAGCTGTCTTTGGCGGTTTTCGGCGTACTGACGTACAGCAAGACCTTCTTCCTTGCGATGATCGCACTGATCATCATTGGCATTATTTGGCTGTTCGTGCGCAAAAAGTATGCCGTTGCAATTACTTTTACCGTGATTATCGTGCTTGCGGTGGTAGTATTGTTGATCACCTCATCGGTCTTTTCGGTGCTGTTGTTCCGACTTAGCAGTGCCGGCAACCTGAGTGATCTTACCACCGGCAGAAGTGAGGTTTTTGCTGCCTATTACCGTGTGATCACGGAAAATGCCGTCAATACCCTTTTCGGTGTCGGCATGGGTGCAAGCAATTTGGGCAAGGATCCCCACAATCTCTATCTGGAGATCACCTACTATCTCGGTGTGGTCGGACTTGTGCTGATCATTGCGCTGTTTGTGGCGCTGACCGTGACCCTTGGCAGAAAAAGACAGAGCGTGAAGAAGCAAAGCGTTGCTTCGAAATATTTGGTGCTTGTCATGGCGTTATCGCTGCATCTTACTCTGCACGGAATTTTTTCCGTCATCTCATATGCGGTGTTTTTCTTTGCGTTTTTGTCCATGCAGATCGAAACGCCGCAGCAGGAGGCTTAGGCAATGGTGCTTGTATTTTCGCATAGCGGCTTTTCCGACACCGATGCCAACGGCATCACGTTGAAAAATCTGCTCTCCGCCATCGACAAGGAGCAAAAGGCGCAGTTCTACTGCGATACGGCAACGCCCGATTTTACGGCGGCGCAGCAGTATTTTCGGGTGACGGATGTGCAGATGCTCAAGGCGTTTTTCTTCAGGAAAAGCAAGCATATTTTCACTGCGCAGCAGGAGCAAAAGAAGGCTGCTCCTGTCCGGAAAATTTCAGGCTCTCTGAAAAAGCGGAAATACAACTTTTTTCTCAAATGGCTGCGTGAACGACTGTGGTGCATCAGTCCGTGGGGGCATCGTGCGCTTCGAAGCTGGATCACGAGCCTTGCACCCGATGCGATCGTGTATATGGTCGGTGAGAGCCATTTTATGGACAAATTGGTGCTCAAAACCTGCAAAAGAACAAAAAAACCTCTGATTTTATACCATGCAGAGGCATATCGCATCATTGATCTGAACACCCGAAGGGGATTGGACCGTGCCTATTACCGCAAGTCGCAGAAGCTTTACGCACGATTGAATGACCTTGCGAGGCTGATCATTTATCAATCCGAGCCACTGCAGGTCGGCTATGAGGCAAAATATCCTCACAAGGCGCAGACCATGCTGGCGTATAACCCTGCGCAGAGGCTGCAGATTCCTTATCAGCCGAATCATCCTTTGTGCATTACATATTTCGGAAATTTAGGCGTCGGCAGACACGAAAGCCTGATCGAGACGGCAAATATTTTGCAAAAGCTCGATCCTGAGTTAAAAATCGACGTTTACGGCAAGGCGCTTGCGCAGATCGAGGACGCTCTTCGAGCCTGCGAGGGCATTCGTTTTCATGGCTTTTTGGAGCAGGAGCAGCTCAGGGAGATTATTGCGGCATCTGATATTTTGCTCCATGTTGAGAGCTTTTCTCCTGAGATCATGCCGAAGCTTCGCTTTGCATTTTCGACAAAAATTGCGCAATGCTTGGCATCGGGTCGCTGCTTCTTGAGCTATGCGCCCGAAACGGCAGCCTCGAGCCAATATCTGCGTTCGGTCGGTGCGCCGATCGCCTGCGATGCAAGGCAGCTGGAGGTTTTGCTTTCTCAAATGATCGCTGATGAAGCCCTGCGCAAAAAGAGCGTCGAAAAATGCCTGCGCATCGCTGAGAAGAATCACGATCTTGAGCGTACGGCTGTGTGCGTGCGTGAGGCGATTTTGCGTTTGGGTTAAGGAATAGAAACAGAAGGTTTTATTATGAAAAAACGTAAGCTGCAATGGGGCACCTCGGGCGATGCCCTTTTGCTGACATTCATCAAGCTGGTGACGATGACGCTGAGCTTCGTCGTGACCAGACTACTTTCGCAATATCTGACAAAATACGACTACGGCACCTATTCGACCATTCTGCTCATTTTTACCACGGTCTACTGCATCACCATTTTGGGCATGAGCGACGGTGTCAACTATTTCTATTGCAGTGAGCCGGACGAAAAAAAGCGGGAGTCTTATATTGCGTCCCTTTTCGCCATGCAGCTCGGCATCAGTATCATTGCAGGCACGATCGTCATGGCGCTGACATCTCCGCTGTGTGCGTATTTTGACAATCCCGGCCTGCGCAGATTGATGATCTTTGCTGCGGCGCTTCCGCTGTTCCAAAATTTGATCAGCATGACACAAGTTTTGATCGTCTCCATCGGAAAGGCGAAGATGATCGCCATTCGAAACCTGATCGTTTCGCTCGTTCGCTTGGCAGCGACCATCGTGGTCATTTCTGTTTTGAATGATGTGGCGGTCATTCTTACAGCGACCTTGCTGCTGGATGCTTTGCAGCTATTGGTGTTTGTTTTCACCTTGCGCAAGAACAATTGCCCGATTCGCTTCAAGTGCATTGATATCAGACTTTTTAAGACCATTCTCAGCTATTGTGTGCCGATGGGCATCTATTCGCTGCTTTATACTCTCAACCGTGATTGCGACAAATATCTGATCGGACTTTTGACCGACACCGAAACTCTTGCGATGTATACCAATGCCTCAAAGGTCTTGCCCTTTGATGTGATCGCAAGCTCGTTTTTCACCGTGCTGCTGCCACCGATCACACGCTGCATTGCCGCAGGTGAGAAAAATACGGCTGCGCAGCTTTACAAGCAATTTATGGAGATCACATATGTTTCCACCACGATTTTGTGCTGCGCAGTCCTTGCTGCTGCGCCGCAGGTCATGCAGCTTCTGTATTCGGCGAAATATTTAGATGGCGTTGTGATCTTCTGCATCTATATTTTGGTGGATCTGCTGCGATTTGCCAATGTACCGCTGATTTTAAGCGCCGCAGGCAAAACAAAGACGCTGATGCTCATGAGCCTTTGCTCCCTGGTCGGCAATGCGGTCGCAAATGTTGTGCTCTACTATATTATGGGCATCACGGGTCCGGCGGTTGCAACACTGCTTACCTCCCTGGCAACGGCGCTGTTTTTGCTCTATTCCAGCTCGAAGGCGCTCGATTGCAGACTTGCGGACTTCTTTGACACGAAATATTTGGTGCGATTTATGGCGTTTAACGCCGTTTTGACCGTGCCGTTCTACTTTGCGCAAAAATGGCTTGCTTCGCAGGGATGGAATTACCTTGCGGTGATTATCCCGATTTTCGGCGGCTATGCACTTTTGATGGGATTACTGCACTTGAAGCGTTTTATGCGAGCGCTGAAGCAGGTCAACGCGATTTCTAAAGCGAAATAGCACTATTTCGATACACGTAGCGCGCGGCATCCTTGACGCGCCTGTGCGGGCACTTCGTGTGCCCCTACATAAGATGCTGACAGGGCATCTACACGAGGTGTAGCGGAGTGAGAAATATCCGTATGTTACAAGAGCTTTCTTGTTTCAATAATTTTAGGAAAAGAGGTCAATGAAATGCGAAGAACTCAAAAATTGTTGGCACTGCTTCTGGCATTGGCTCTGACTCTCGGCGTGTTTGCACCCATGGCGATCGCGGCTGAGGGAGAGGTAAGCGACTATGCGACGTTTATCTCTGAGTTGAAGGTTCTGGAAGGCTATGCCGAATCCTACGCACAGACCCATACGGCGAAGGACGCCTATGAATTGGCGATCAACTTTATACGTACGGGTGTGGGAAAGTATACCACAGACAGTTGGTCCACACTGGCAGGTGCTGAAATTACCGGCTTTACCTCCTATGTTGCACAGCAAGATGCACAGAAGGGAACAACGGCTTCGAGCTTGCGTAACCTCAATGAGTTCATCTCTCCGAATGGTCAGACCGTGGAGTTTGAGCACATGTTCGGCGCAATGAATATCGCTTATGTCAACACAAACTCTGCTGACATCGGCAGCTGGGCAGGTGACCTGTGCGACCTGATCACCTACAGCAAGGGCAATGTCTCCGGCGACGTTGAGACCATGGCAAAGCAGGTGCGCGAGAACTACTTCGGCGTGGACGAAGCAGGCGTCAGTGGCTTTGGTATGCTCGATGTTTACGGCGATTTGGACTCCTTCTATCTGATTCAGCAGGTCAAGGCAGGTCAGTCCATCAGCGCCGCAATGGAGGGCTATTATACCGACAAGCTGACAGACAGCGATCGTGCAGCCTACTTCCTCAACAACCGCTTCAGCGGTCTTGAGACCAAGGAGGATGTCCGCAATGCGATCTACAACACCTATTCCTCCGATATTGCGATCAAGGTCTTAGAGGCTGACAACGGCATCACCTCCGCAGATGCAGATCTGCGAAAGGCTTGCTGTTACTGCTTTGCAGATTATCTCTTTGAGCTTGCAGGCGACCGCTTAGAGGGCGATAGCGGCGAGGAAGAGGAGGAAGAAGAGGACAAGAGCTTCTACAGCGTTTTCTCCTCCAAGGATTCTACCTTGGCTCCCGGCATCGAGCAGAATGTCAGCTACGCTCTTACAAACGAGGATAAGCAGCTCGTTTACTACTATCTGACGCTCGATATCAGCAATGAGAACGTGCATTTGCACGCAAACTATAAGAATCATGACCCGTCCGGTGGCTGGGGCATGTCCCGTGTGCCCGATCAGATGGCAGCGGCGCAGGCTTACCATGGCGACGAGAGCAGTGAAAATTACATTGAGAATTTCAACGTCGTTGCAGGCGTCAACGGTGACTTCTACAACATGACCACCGGCAAGCCCGCAGGCTCCCTGGTCATGGACGGCGTGACCTATCATCCCAATAGCGGCAGATGCTTCTTTGCGCTTTTGAAGGACGGCGGTGCCGTTGTCGGCACCGGCGCAGAATGGGCACAGTATGAAGGCAATGTCGCTCAGGCAGTCGGCGGCTCCAACGTCATTTTGCGTGACGGCAAGATCAGCATCTCCGCAGGCGGCGACAGAGCGCCCAGAACTGCAGCAGGCATCACCGCAGACGGAAAGGTCGTCCTAATCGTCATTGACGGCCGTCAGGAGCCGTTCTCCGTCGGCACGACCCTGGAAGAAACCGCACGCATCATGCTCGATGCAGGCTGTGTTGATGCGGTCAACTTAGACGGCGGCGGCTCGTCCACCTTTGCGGCAAAGGCTGAGGGCAGCGACAGCATCAGCGTTGTCAACAGCCCCTCTGACGGCTATGTGCGTTCGGTCAGCTCCTCGCTGGTCGTCGCTTCCACCGCAGTGGTTTCCAACGAGTTTGACCATGCGATCATTACCTCTGAATATGACTATCTCACGATGGGAACCGAGCTTCAGATGACAGCCATCGGTGTCAGCGGCACGGGCAACTCCGCAGAGCTTCCCGAAAATGCCGTTTGGCAGGTGTCCGACGAAGCTGTCGGTATCATCAATGACGGTGTGTTTACTGCGCTTGACAACGGCGATGTCGATGTGCAGCTCGTGGTTGACGGCAATGTGGTCGGCAGCAAGACCTTGCACGTGGTCATTCCCGATGCGATGGCCTTGGAAAAGGATGTCGTTCCCGTCATCTACGGCGTGAAGACCCGTTTGCCGATCCACCTCACCTATAACGGCAACCCCGTTGCGATCAATGAGTGGGATGTATTTGCCGGTTTGGAAGATGGCTATGAGTCTGCAGGCACCTTTGAGGGTCTGTACTTCACCGCCAATGAGGCTTCCGGCATCCGTACCGTCCGTTTCGTTGCGCTCCTTTTGGCTGATGAGAATGTGGCGCTGGTGGGTACTTTGAATATGTATAAGGAAGGCGAAGCTGTCTTCGACTTCGACAATGCTACCGCAGGCAATCGCAGCCTTGCGTGGGTGCGTGAGGTGGGCAATGCGACCACTGAGGACGAGGTTATCTATCAATCCGTCGATCCCGAGCAGCCGATGACCATTGACTATACTTTCGGCATTGATATGGAGCAGATCGAGATGCCGGCTAAGCTCAAGGACTTGACCCATATGCTGCCCGGCGGCGATGTCGAGGGTGCAACCGCTTGGTCGTTCCTGCTGCAGCTGGCTGAGCGTGTCAGTGTGCTGACCGAGGTTCGAGTGATTGCAACGTTCAATGAGAATTTGGATGTCGATGTCTCTAACTTGAAGATCGTCAATGAGTATTTTGAACTCAGAGACGCTGTGGTCAATGATGAAGAGAACACCGTGACCATCACCGTCGGTTGGATCGATCAGACAAAGGCAATCGATCCTTCAACAGCCAACCCCATCTGTATTGTCAGCGGCATCAAGGCAACGGTCAAGGATGAAGCTGCTTGGAATGCGGACAATCAGATCGAGGTTACCAATATCGGCAACGTCAGCTATAACATCTATTTGAGAGCTACCGCACTTTATAATTTTGCACAGGACGAAGCGAATCAGGCGGAATACTCCCTCTATCCCTTTGTCAACCCCAACCTCCCGAGCGAAAAGGGTGCAAGCTTCGGCTCCGAGTATGCAAATTTCGAAGACAGCTTTGTTCTGAGCAATGCTGTCCGTCAGGGATGGGTCGAAAGCGGCAAGGATCTTTACTACTATGTTGACAATGTTGCCGTGACCGGAAATCAGAAGCTTCCCGGCTATGAGGACCCTGCAAACGAGTATCTCTATGGCTTTGACGAAAACGGCGTATGCACCGGCGTTCTGACCGGTTTGATCGATGTTGACGGCAAGCTTTACTATGCCGTTCAGGGCGAGATCAAGACCGGCTGGCGTACCGTGGAGGGTGAGTATTACTACTTCAACCCCACTGCGGTTGATGGCGTGCAGAAGATCAACGGCTATACCTATACGTTTACGAACTATATTTTGACCAAGGGTCAGATCGTCAAGACCGAAAGCGGCTATCGTTACTACTGGGCAGGCGCCCATGTGATCGGCAAGTGGATCGATGTTGACGGCAAGACCTACTATGCGACCTATCCGAAGGGCTATTTCGCAGTCGGCATGGTCTATGCCCGTAACCGTGAGGAAACTGCAAGCTGCCGCTATCTCTTCAGCGAGGAAGGTGTGCTGCGCAGCGATGTCAACGGCGTTTACGAATACAACGGAAGCAAGTATTACATCGAAAACGGCTTGGTCCATAACGAAGCAGGCTTGGTTTACTACGAGGGCTACTATTACTACTTCTGCTCCACGGGCGAGGCAGTCACGGGACGTACCTACTGGATCACCAAGACCAACGGCTTACTGCCCGCAGGCGCATACTACTTCGACGAGGAAGGCAGAATGTCCAATCCTCCGACCACCGACCCCGATCAGCCCGGCGAGCCCGATGACGGCGAAGAACCCGAGGTCAAGGACGGCATCGTTGAGGTGGGCGGCGTGCTGTATTACTACAGGAACGGCGTTTTGAAGTACGGCGCAGGCTTGATCCTCTTAGACGGCGATTATTACTATGTCCGCTCCAACGGTCAGCTTGCCATTGGCAGATATTGGGTCACCACGCATAACGATCTGCTTCCGCAGGGCATGTATACCTTCGGCACAGACGGCAAGATGATCGATCCTCCGGCACAGGAAGAACCTGACGAGACCGAAGATCCGTCCGAGACTGAGGAGCCGAGCGAAACAGAAGAACCGACGGAAACAGAAAAGCCGACCGAGCCTGAAGAAGTGAAGGAAGGCATTTATGAGGAAAGCGGCGCACTTTACTACTATGAAAACGGCACTCGTGCTTATTGTGCAGGCTTGATCCTCTTAGACGGCGATTATTACTATGTCCGCTCCAATGCACAGCTTGCTACGGGTAAGTATTGGGTCACCACGACCAACGGACTTTTGCCGCAGGGCATGTATACCTTCGGCACGGACGGAAAGATGATCGATCCTCCGGTACAGGAAGAAACCGAAGATCCGTCCGAAACCGAGGAGCCGAGCGAAACAGAAGAACCCACGGAGCCGACCGAGCCCGTCGTTCCGGAGGTCAAGGAAGGCATTTATGAGGAAAACGGCGCACTTTACTACTACGAAAACGGTTCCCGTGCTTATTGCGCAGGCTTGATCCTCTTAGACGGCGATTATTACTATGTCCGCTCCAATGCACAGCTTGCCATCGGCAAGTATTGGGTCACCACAACCAACGGACTTTTGCCGCAGGGCATGTATCACTTTGCTGATGACGGCAAGATGATCCGCTGATCAAAAAACCATGTTTTGCACTGTGGGTACCCCTTGGTGCCCACTGCAATATAAAAATGAAGAAAGGAACAAATGAAATGAAAAAAGCTTTCAAACGCATTGCTGCAATGGCACTTGTCCTGGCGATGATCCTTTCCCTGATTCCGGCGGTCAGTGCAGCAGGCACCCTGACAGCCTCCGATGCAAACATCGGCTTGAGCTGGACGGATGCCAGCAGCTCCTCTGGCAGCGCAAGTTGGTCGATTTCAAGTGATGACACCATCACCGGCACAGCCAAGGGCTATAAGGTCATGAGCATTTTGAGCCGTACCGTTACGACCACTTTGACCATCACCAACAACTACACCGATGCAAGAACTCTCTCCTTCTCCTACACCCTTTCCGGTGGCGGCTCCGTTGCGATTAGTGTCGGCTCTATGGCAGACGGCAAGTATTCCAACGAGATTGCTGCAGGTTCAACTGCTGTGATCACCCTGACCTCTCCGTCCGGCACGAGCACCAATACCCTGACCATCAGCGGTATTCAGCTCATTGGCTCCTCCGAGGTCACCAGCACCTTTAACCCTGCCACCAACGGTTCTTACACTGTCAACGGCACTGCAATTACCGAGGCCACATCGTTCTCTCAGGCTGCAAACATTGCCTATACGCTCGCTGCAACGCCTGCTTCCGGCTATGTCTTCTTCGGCTGGTGGAGTGAGTCTCAGAGCAAGTATGTCTCCTATGAGCAGAGCGCAAGCTTGACCTTCGCTGCTGATCCTCAGCTTACGGCAAAGTTTATTGCAAATACCGTAGCACTTTTCAGCGTTGGCAACGAAAAATTTGATGATCTGACCGCAGCTTGTACCTACGCTTCCTCTGCGGCAACAAAGACCATTGTTCTGCTCAACAACGGCGTTGTCAGTGGCAGCCATACCATTCCTGCAGGCGTTACCCTGCTTGTTCCCTACAATTCCGCAAATACGCTGATTACAAGCAAGGCATCTTCCATTGGCTATACAGGCACCCAGCTTGTCAGCGCTGTCAACAATCAGTGGGAAACGCCCTATGCTTACCGCACTTTAACCTTGGCTGAAAATGCAGCCATCACTGTCAACGGCGCAATCAGCGTCGGCGGCAGACATTCCCAGGCAGTCGGTCACTTTAACTATGTCCAGCCCGGTGGCGGCCCTTCCGGTCCTTGCGGCTTTATCAACATGGGTGCAGGCTCGAATATCACTGTCAACTCCGATGCAGCCCTCTATGCATGGGGCTATGTTGTCGGCAGCGGTAGTGTTATGGTCAAGGACGGCGGCTCCGTTTATGAAAACTTCCAGTTCATGGGCTTCCGTGGTGGCACAGCAACGAGTGCTATGGCAACGGACGGCAGAGTTTTCCCGTTCAACCAGTACTATGTCCAGAACGTTGAGGTCGCTACGACCTACGAAACCGGCGCTTCGGAATATGTTGCAACCTCCGTCTTCATGCAGAAGTCCGAAGGCACCGCTACCGTGAAGTTCATCGGCGAGGACGGTATGTTCATTCCGACCTCCGGCTCCTTCACCAAGAAGTATGACGGCAGCACCGACCGCCTGATTTTGACGGTCGAGGGCGATATCGCACTCAACAGCCTTTCCATGGCGATGCAGGTCGGCTTGACCAAGATCGACATTGACTCTTCTAAGTACGCTCTTCCCATCACAAGCAACATTTCCATCAATTTGATCTCCGGCACGACCACCATCAATCAGGATGTCGAGCTGCTTCCGGGCGTTGAGGTCACGGTTGGCAAGGACGCAACCTTGGCGCTGTCCACCGGCACCACCGAGTCGAATGTCTTTGCAGGTAGATTCAATGTCATTGCTTATGACGCCGACGAGTGGACCTATGGCATTGACAGCACCGGCGCAATCGTTGAGGGTCTCAACTATACCCGTAGCAAGGACAACAGACGTTTGGCGCCTATTCCCTATGCCTACGCCCGTACCTATGACCGTCAGGAGAGCGATCTGAAGGACGTTATCGTTGATATCAACGGCACGCTCGTAACCGATGGCTACCTCTACACCACCGCCGGCGGCGCAAGCATCATCAGCTCCGAGGGCACTGGCAAGTTCGTTATGAACAACGGTTCCGGTATCGATGAGTATACCCAGCAGGCGCTCAATGATGCAGACAACAATCCTGCTTACTACAGCATTCCCATCTATCCTGCATGGCTGAAGAATGCCGACGGTTCTTATACCAAGACTGAAGGCTCTTCCGCGCTGTCCGTCTTCTCCTATGCTGACGGCGCATGGAGAAGAACCAGCGGCGAATGCACGCACAATTATAATGCAGTCGTGACCGCTCCGACCTGTACGGTCAATGGCTACACCACCTATACCTGCACGCTGTGCGGCGACAGCTACATTGCTGATCCCGTCACTGCGGCACACACCTACACCTCCACCACCGTTGACGCAAGCTGCACGGCAGACGGCGCTATCACCTACACCTGCTCTGTTTGCGGCGACACCTACAGTGAAACCATTGCAGCCATCGGCCACGACTACAATGCAGATGTTATTGCGCCTACCTGTGATGTAGCAGGCTGCACAATTTACACCTGCGCAAACTGCGGCGATAGCTACATTGTTGACGGGGAGGAAGCCCTGGGCCACAGCTATGATGCAGTTGTCACCGCTCCGACTTGTACAGAAAAGGGCTATACGACTTACACCTGCACAAACTGCGGTGAAAACTATATTGCTGACGAGACGGAACCCCGGGGTCACAGCTATGATGAAGGCACCGTAACCACTGAACCGACTTGCGCCGCTGAAGGCGTCAAGACCTATACCTGCACTGTCTGCGGTGACATCAAGACCGAAGCTATTGCAGCTTTGGACCACAACTACAATGCAGTTGTTACCGCTCCGACCTGCGAGGCAGCAGGATACACCACCTACACCTGCTCCGTTTGCGGCGACAGCTATATTGCTGACGAGACCGCAGCTTTGGGTCACAGCTATGATGAAGGCACTGTAACCACAGAACCGACTTGCACCGCTGAAGGCGTCAAGACCTACACCTGCACCACCTGCGGTGACATCAAGACCGAAGCTATTGCAGCTTTGGACCACAACTACAATGCAGTTGTTACCGCTCCGACCTGCGAAGCAGCTGGTTACACCACCTACACCTGCTCCGCTTGTGGCGATACCTATACCGCTGACGAGACCGCAGCTTTGGGTCACAGCTATGATGAAGGCACCGTAACCACTGAACCGACTTGCACCGCTGAAGGTGTCAAGACCTATACCTGCACCATCTGCGGCGACATCAAGACCGAAGCTATTGCAGCTTTGGGACATACTGAGGTCATCGATGAAGCAGTTGCTCCGACTTGTACGGAAACCGGCTTGACCGAAGGCAGCCATTGTTCCGTCTGTGGCGAGACCATCGTTGCGCAGCAGGAGATTGCAGCTCTTGGCCACAGCTATGATGCAGTAGTTACTGCTCCAACTTGCGAAGCAGCAGGCTACACGACTTACACCTGCACCGTTTGCGGCGACACTTATACTGCTGACGAGACCGCAGCTTTGGACCATAATTTTGACGTAGTTACCACCGAGCCAACTTGCACACAGGCAGGCTACCAAACATTCACTTGCATGAACTGTGGATTCAGCTATGTTGATGGCTATGTTGACGCATTGCCTCATACTACAATTGATACAGTAAAGGAAGCGACCGAAGAAGAGCACGGCTATCACCGTATCGAATGCATAGACTGCGGGGCAATTTTGTTTGAAACAATAGAGCACAGCTATGCAATGATAATCGGTGTAGAACCGACCTGCACTACAGAAGGCGAGGGATGGATTAACTGCCGTGTTTGTGGATATTCCCCTCAGTTAGATCCTGAGATTATTCCTGCGCTTGGACATTCCTATGAATCCGTCATAACTGATCCGACCTGTGACGCAGCAGGCTACACGACTTACACCTGCACTGTTTGCGGCGATACTTATACTGCTGACGAGACCACAGCTTTGGGTCACAGCTACGATGAAGGCGTTGTGACGAGCGAGCCGACCTGCACAGAGGCAGGCGTAAAGACTTACACCTGTGCAAACTGCGGCGATGCCTACACCGAAGAAATCGAAGCCCTGGGTCACAGCTATGATGCAGTAGTTACTGCTCCTACCTGTGAAGCAGCAGGCTACACGACTTATACCTGCACCGTTTGCGGCGATACTTATACTGCTGACGAGACTGAAGCCTTGGGTCACAGCTATGATGAAGGCACTGTAACCACAGAGCCCACCTGCACCGAGGCAGGCGTAAAGACCTTCACCTGTGCAAACTGCGGCGATGCCTACACCGAAGAAATCGAAGCCCTGGGTCACAGCTATGATGCAGTAGTTACTGCTCCTACCTGTGAAGCAGCAGGCTACACCACTTACACCTGCACCGTTTGCGGCGATACTTATACCGCTGACGAGACCGCAGCTTTGGGTCACAACTACTCCTACACCAACAATGGTGACAACCACACCGCTACCTGCGCAAACTGCTCTGATAGCGTCACTGAGGATCACACCTATGTCGATGGCACCTGCGCTTGCGGCGCTACCGAGGTCGTTGCTCCGAAGCCCGATGCCAACTTGGTCTTCACGATGAACATTTCTGCCGGCGCAGAGATGACCGTTACCTACAACATCATGGGCGTTGCTGTCAACTCCTACGCTGACTTCTATCTGGAAGTGAAGAAGGACGTTGCAGGCGGCGATCCCATCACTACCGTCTACGGCATTAGCGGCGATCGTGAGCCGATGGTTGCAAAGGTCAATCCGTCCACCGGTGTTGCTATGATGTACCAGGTCACCTACAAGGGCATCAACGCTAAGGAAATGGGCGACAACTTCTCCACCACGCTCTACGCAGTGGCAGAGGATGGCACCGTTTACTGCGGCGCAACCAGCGTCAAGTCCATCAAGAGCTACCTGCTTGAGAAGGCAGATGCTGAGGCTTCCATCCCTGAGCTCAAGACCATGGCAATCGACATGCTCAAGTACGGTGCAGCAGCACAGGTTCGTTTGGGCTACAACACCGAGAACCTCGTGACCGCTGATCTGACCGAAGAGCAGTTGTCTTACGCAACGCAAGAAATCCCCGAGGCTGTCAACTATGCAGCAACGAGCGGCACCGGCGCAGCCGTAAACACCAACATCACTGTTACTTCCAGAGTACAGCTGAACCTGTCTTGCATCTACACCACCGCAACCGACCCGAACGCTGTCAAGTGTGTCATCACCGACAGTGAGGGCAAGGTCCTTGCGGAAATCGCAGCCACCAACAAGGCTGGCATCATGTTCTCCGCCATCTATGAAGACGTCGGCGCAAAGCAGATGCGTGATGTCATCAACGCCACCTTCTACGAAGGCGAGACCGCAATCTCCCAGACCGTTTCCTGGAGCGTTGAGAGCTATGTTGCACAGGTCCGTGCAAAGACCAACGTCGCAGAGGACGAGCTGAACATGGT
>SVKY01000027.1 GCA_015068235.1 Oscillospiraceae bacterium | reverse complement strand
ATAGACAAGCTGCTTGATGGTTTTGTTGGTATAGGCTTTGCCGTTGGTTTCCAGAGTGCCGCTGTAAAGCGTTGTATCGCTATCCGCTGCGGCAAAAACATCCTCGCACGTCAGCAGAATGTCAAAGCTCACCGTGTCGATGGCAAACGAGCCATGGCATTTATTTTGATGACGAGCCAAAATTTCAACAACCTTGACCGCAGAGCCGTCCGCCCTTTTGATATTCGGAATCAGGCTTTCAAAATTCTTGATCGTATTGATCGTTCCATTGACGGATGAGGCAGGGCAATATTTTATGATTTGCTCTTTGGACGGAAAATTATAGTAGATTGTATCTACGGTGATCTCGCCTGCATGACGCTCGGCAAGTCCCTCAAATGCGCCGATATGATCCTCATGCGGATGGGTAAAAAACCATGCATCGACGTTGGGGACAGACTTTCCCGTTACTTCCTGCAGGAAGGAGAGCAAATACTCCGCATCACTGTCTTCGGTCACATAACCGCCGTCAATAACAATGATCTTTCCGTTTCTTGTCTTGATGACATACGACATGTTTTGCCGATATTTTCCACTGCTGTTTAATGTACTGCTTGGGAGCTGATATAAATAAGAAGATAAATCGGCAGCCTCCACCTCGGGAACCATTGTGATCGGAAGCATGATTCCGAGAACAATCACGAGTGAAAGAAAGAACGCTGCAAATCTGCGTAAATTTTTTTGCATCTTAAAAAAACCTCCCTGTAAAATAATATATTAGTCCCTTATTAAATTACACTACTCTCAAACTCAAGGGTGCTCTATTCCAACAAGGAGGCAGTTTTAGTCCCTTATTAAATTACACTACTCTCAAACTCATAAAGCGACGGCGACATTCGGATATTCGTTTTAGTCCCTTATTAAATTACACTACTCTCAAACATGCTTGCTATAGTCACGGCATAACCTAAGGTTTTAGTCCCTTATTAAATTACACTACTCTCAAACAATGTACAAGACCGCATAAGCAAGGCAGAGGTTTTAGTCCCTTATTAAATTACACTACTCTCAAACCTGCGTTAACTTTGATCGAAAAGCCTAATAGTTTTAGTCCCTTATTAAATTACACTACTCTCAAACGAATTGCAACCGAAGCAAGCAATCACTATTGTTTTAGTCCCTTATTAAATTACACTACTCTCAAACAGGTCAACGATAGCCTGAAGACCGTTATGAGTTTTAGTCCCTTATTAAATTACACTACTCTCAAACCATGGTCGTGTCGTTGCTCTGCTGACCCAGGTTTTAGTCCCTTATTAAATTACACTACTCTCAAACCTCAAATCCAAATTCGAGGAACAATACTACAAATTGCAGAGAACAGTGTACAAGGACTCACTAATTTTATTATAACAAAAAACACGAAGAAAACAAGTTAAAATTCGCACAAATCAGAATCAATTACAAATCTTTTTGTATGGTTCAGTCTTGGAGCTGCAACACTCTCAAGCAAAAGCACTTTGAAATCGTGCAAGCACACACTTTCTGTAAACAGCTCCATTTCCTCGTCCGAAAAATACGAGCGCATATTTACCATAATAAACAGCTTATCACGATCAAGTTCACGCACAAGTTCCATATAGGCAAAAATTTTCTCTGAGGAACTTTTGTTCCCCTCTTCAATTTCAGGTGCAAGAGCGCGGATAATCGGACCGACTGCAAGCTTTTGACAGTTAATTTCAAACGGAAGATCGTCAGAAATTTCCAACATAAAGCTTTCTAAATTCCCAAGCAGTTCTTGCGACCTCATATAGTTTTCAGCCAACTGACTGTTTCGTTCCAAAGCGGCATACAGCTTGGAAAGAAGGCTTTTCCGGTTGAGCCGAAATGGCGCAAACTGTATCGTCAAATCTGCATACTTGCTAAATTCTACAGGCGAATCGGAATGCGACAGAACGCAGTCTCCTCGCATTCCTTCTGCTTGCATCGCCATACTGTTTACCACTTCAAAGAACAACCGTTTATTTTCGATTACCAACTCATTGACATATCCTTCGTCAAAGCGAAGAATATGACCTATTTGCTTATGTATCAATTTCATAACACAATTAACCTTTCATCGCTGTCGATCACTTCGCTGTGATGCTCTCCGGTAATATATTCCATTGCCGCAAATTGCTTCTCCGTCACGGTCATCACTTGGACAATTCCTGCGGACGGGCGATTCTTTCGTATCACATCCAGAACCGCCTTTCCTGCGCTTTGATTCAGAAGCATGCGACAATAGACAGATTCCTGAAGCATCAGAAATCCATTTTTGATCAGCAGCTTGTGAAATTTACGATATTCTCTTCTGTTCTCAAGCGTTTCCGTAGGAAGATCAAAAAATACCAAAACTCTCATAAATCTGTAGCTCATAGCGAATAAAATTGAATCAGCGAAAGGTCACCTTCATTTAGCGCATCAAAAACACTGCGGCAATAGAATTTGATTGCATTTAACACTGTCTGCTTTGTGTGATTGATGGTTACTGTTTCGTGTAGTATGCTGATAATATAACGCTTTTCTGCACCGGTCAAATCTGTAAACTTCATAGATTTCACTTTTCGGTCGATCAAAATGCGAAACGGCTCCATCAAATCGCAGCTTAAATTAAAGTGATTAAACATATTGTCGTGAAAAATCCCGAGTTGAGTCAAATAGCCATGTGCTGCAATTTCCCGGTTAAATGCAGACAAAATAATGCTGTAGCCGTAATTCAATGCTGCGTTGATCGCATTTTCCTCACTTCTTGTAAAATCCATACCAAAAAGCGCATTAAAATAGACTTTGGCAGCATGACCTTCTCGATTGGTCGCATCACGATGTTCAATCTGCGCCAGGTAGGATTGCAGCATCAGCGCCTCTTTTGTATTTTTCAAATCGTTTAGAAAATCTGCTTGCTTTCGGATCTTTTCGGCAACAATATCTGCCCATACGGCTCCCTTGAGATCATCGCTCCAAGCGATTTGGGCTTTGAGCTTTCGGGAGCAATCATAGGCATTATAATATGGCACAAGTTCAGCGTTGGGCGATCTCTTTGCATCACAAAAAATTACCCGAATTTTCTTCGCCACCAACGCCTCTAACAGGCAGCCTGTCAATGCTACTGCCGGATTTTCGATGAGCAATACAGCAATTTCGTCTAAAAAAATCTTTTTCGTTTCTTCAGCACGCACTACCATAAAGCCCATCTTATAATCCAGTTTGCATCGAGAGGCTATGACGACAGTCCGCCAGCTCATAACAGTTCCAAAAGGTTTTCGGATGTTTTTTCAAACAAGCCCGATGCGGATTGGTCGACGATTCGGACATCCGTATAATTCTTTTTCCAGTTGGAAATTGAAGAAGACAATGTTGCAACACCGGCGGAAGCAACACCGCCAATTGCAGTCAAATCTGCTTTGACTTCTCTTCCAAACAATCCCTGGACGGAAAGCAATACCGAGACCTGCTTTTGCGGTAAAAGTTCAACAAATTTCAACCTTCCCTTTGTCAACGTTTCAACAGGATTTGCGGGGCGGTATTTATATGGTGCCTTACCAAGCTTATCGATATAAAGATCATAAAGCTCTAAATTCTTTTCCGCTGTGATGCAGTCATATTTCTCGCTGAAAATAATTCTGTCGTTCTTCTTGCGTTTAGCTTCAAACGACTCCAAGCGTTTGATGTATGCTTCTATTTGCCTGCTTGCCTTGAATTGAGTCAGGCTTTGTATGCCGATCGTCTTTCCGCCACTCGATTTTCCGGTTATTGAAACAATGAAGCCATTCAGCGAAAGCAACGTATTGACTTTCAAAATTCGCTTGTTCAGCAAAAATCCAACCGCATCGACAGGTTTCCCTATAATATTAGCAATCGTTTGCTTGGCGTATTGTTGCGCAAAGCCGTCATCTCTTATAAATTTTTCGGCATAAAGCAGTTCCACAGGCATAACCATAACATCCTGCTTTTTCGTAGTCTGATAGCGCACGAGCACAAAGAATGTTGCCGTAGACTTATTATAACCGCCGTATATTTCTGTTGGACGATTCCGTTTGAGCGGAACAAGCCCTTTGCCTGCGGAAACCGGCATTTGGTCAAAAAATCCACCTTTTCTGCAGAAAGCATATTTGGTTACATGCGCTGTGTTTTTCTGTACGATCCTGACAACACGATCTTTATCCGCAGCACCGTTCCAAACGATTTTACCGTTACATTTTACGCTGTGAGTGAAAACGATCTCCGCTTTGGCATTATGTTCTTCGCCCTCACGCCAAAAATGCCTGCTGAATTTGCAGTGCCAAACATTGCCTGCAACGATGTTCAGATATGCGTCCTTTGCATGGTGCAGATCGTTGATACAACGAGTTTTAAGCAGATCAAACTGCTGCCGGAAGTCAGAAACCAATCCTGCTTTGACATAAACGATCTGTGTATCGGGATACAGCTCTTTGAGCAGGGCAGCAAGCGCCTTTGTAGACTGCCTTGTTTCCACCAGTTGGCGGTTGATAAACTCAAACTTTTCTGCATCGCTAAAGGGCGTTGTTCGGGTCAGACGTTTGAGTTTTTCGTCACTGATCAAGCCATTCTTATGGAACCGTTGCCATGTCTCACGCATATTCGATTGAATCCTCGGATCAATGGGGAATGTATCACTCTTTTCTCCGTTGGCTTTGGAATCGACCAGGATTTTGTTATTGATGATGCTGTCATCCTTAACAAAGCTCCGAGGATAGATATGTTCTATGTTATAATTGCCGTCACCGGAAATAACAGATTGCAAATCGATGCTCTTGCCCGTATACAGACATTTGCCGAGCTGAATGAAATAGAGGAACAGCTTATCGCTTTGGAGCTTATTGTGTGCCAAATCGCCCCATTCTTCCAGCTGTTTTGATAACAATCGAACCTCTTCGTCTTTGATTTTGGCATAAAGCTCAAGGATCTGTGTCAATCTCGTTTTCGTCCGTTTGCCTTTTTGCTCCTCGGCTGCACCACGAGCCATTTCGATGAAAATGCGTTCAGGCGCATGCCCTTGCACCTTGACAACATCCTTCAAGATGTCGAGGGTACGGATGATCGGGCGTTTGACTGCATTGGAGACATACATTTCCTCCAAACGTTCGGAAAGCGTCCTCGGGTTGGCGTCATAATATTCCCGAGCGATTTCAGAAATGCGATCTTTGAATGTAAATGTATCAGACAAAAGCTGCATCAGGTTGTAGTTTGTTTCCCACATTGCCCGAATGATGGAGGAAAACTCCTCACCGCTTTCTTTGTTCGTTCCCGCAATGCCGCACAGCAGCCGTTTGGAAAGTCTGCCGAACTCTTTAATTTTCAAACCTGTAATATATTTGATTTCCGTTTCGGGTAAATGGGAATAATTCGCTTTGATCCACCCGGAGAATCTTGCTTTGTCCTCGGAATATGTAGCACGTGCGATGATCTTCTCTGCATCAGAATATGTCAGCAGTTCGTTGCTCACAAGATTCTTGAATTGCAAGAATGGTTTCAACGAGGATTTTACTGTAACATCCAAACCGCTGAGTATGTCATTTTCGGTCATATAATTGTTTGAAATGAGATACTCTGCGATCTTTTTCGGTGTCACCTTTTTCGGACTCATAAATAAGTCGCAGTAAATACTCTGCTTTGCTTCTATGGGAATCTCCTGACCGTTGATCTTGATATGATTGATCTCATTGAGCACTTCGAATGCAGCATAAACCAATGAATTTTTCGGCAACACATCTTCGCCGGGCAGGTAGGTACAAGCGTTTGTCATCCTTGCAATAAATGCATCTTCGCTCGCATCCAAGTCGACCTTTTCATCAAAATTCCACGGATAAATTTTGCCCTCTGCTTTGCGAATCATCCAACGGTTTTTTCCGTTCTTGCCTAAAGGCCCGACATAATACGGCACTCTAAACTCGAAAACCGAAAGTATTTTCTCTGCCACGGTAATGCCATCTTCATCACTTTTGTTCAAAAACGGCAAGTATTGCTTTGCATTGTCCAAAATCTTGTTCAGCTCGAACCAATAGAGCTGATAAGGAATCAAACGATTATCTCCGTTTACCTGTTTGGGCAGAAGTTCTCTGTTTTCCGCACGCTCGCACAAGGAATCATAAGCTCCCCGATCCTGCGGTTCAACATCCATAGACTTCAAAATTGAACCTATGAATTTGAAAAAATCGTCGTTATTATTGGTTTTGCCGACCTTGGCAGTCTGATTTGCCGTTTTGTTTTTTCCAATATAGGCAACATAGTTGTTTGCTTGCTTTTCTGCCCGGAACACGGCGTTGTATTTTTGGGGAACATACTTCTTTATTAAGGTTTTGAGCATCTTCAAATCTTGCTGATGCTGCTCGTATATTGCGACTTTTGCTTCGGAAATCGTATTGCTGCCCTTCAAAATATCCACCAGCAAAGACCAATCATAGATAGCCTTCAAAACCGCAATCAGTTCGGCATCGTCCCCGACGCTCTGCATAATCAAGGCAAGCTTTTCGTCATCCATATCCAACGAAACCGATTTTTCTTCCAAATCAGCATAGTCATCTTTGCCAAAAAGGTCTTTTAATGCAACCTTGCCGCCGCAAAGAAGCTTGAGCACCAATGCGTAATTATATTCATATTGCTCATCTACGGCGGAAGGAGCTTTGCCTGTTCCGAACAGAGCTTCAGACAATGCCTTTGTTTTATAGTTTACACCCTGCTTCTTTTTCAGACCCTCTGCGACTGCATCAAGGTCGATGCTCTCCTTCCACGGAAGTGCATATGTACCGTCACGCAAAATCAAATCAGCAAGGTGCTGATATACCGTCTTAAAATCCGTAACCGCATCAATGTTTTGCTTGTCAACTTCGCTGAGAAAATGTCCGCGATGCGCAACAAGCCATGCACAAGCAATGTAAACCAGTCGCACATCATGAGCCGCAGTGCTGTTCATCAGTTCGCAAATTAAATGATGGATTGTTGGGTATTTCTTTCCGTATTCTTTTTGTTCGTTATAGCTTCCGAAAATGCGAATCTTCTCATCTGCCGTAGCAGGATATAGATAACTCTCCTTTATACGGCGATAAAAATCCGCATCTGTTTTGCTAATCTCCTCAGCAAATAAATCCATAATCAAACGAATTCGTTGCTGTCTGCGCTCGAGTCTTCTTCGCGCAACACGAAAACCTCTTCGCTCAGCAGCCGGTTGTGCTTCGTCGAATACCGTCACTCCCCACATGGGCTCGCTCTTGAATTTGCAGAGCTGATAATTTTCGTTCGCTACCGCATAGCCGACAGAATTTGTTCCGATATCAAGACCGACGTAATATTTCTCTGATTTCATATTGACAACAGCTTCCCTCTGTATTATAATGAGAAAGTAATTTATGTCCCTTATAAATTACACTACGAGTTCAAATAAAAGAATTCTCAAATCGTCGGCTATGCCGATCGCACAGCGTGTGCATGAAGCTGATCTCTTCGGAGGTCAGTTTTCTTTTTCCATCATTATAATATTTTCATCGTTTTTCGTACGTATATTTATCATTTTATCACAGCAATGCCCCAAAATCAATGGTTTCAAAACATATTGATCACAAGTTAAACGCCGTGGTTTCTGATTCGGGCAGCGTGCCGACATCTGTACCGGCAGAGATACGGGGAACGATTGACAATAGCGATGAATCGATGCAAATAGGCGTAAAATAGAAAAACAGCCCTTAGGCTTCCTGAAATGCAGGAAGCCCAAGGGCTTTTAGCGGTTTTGGCAAGTCGATCGTCGGCAAAACAAAAAAGAAACAGCTTTTCGGTTGCCTGTTATACTGAATTTCAATTAAAATAAAATAGGATAGTAATTTGTCATTGCGAGACCCCTACGGGGTTGTGGCTGCGCAGCCGTCGGCAGCTTGCTGCCTTACGGATGCGGCGTACCCCTTGCGGGTGCAATCTCAAAGTAACAATACCGAATGCAGCACGATCCCCACGAGATCGCCACGTCACTACGCTCCTCGCGATGACAAAACTGTACGCCGTCTACTTTTTATTGAAAATTAGTATAATACGGATCATACCGCAACGCTGTGTTTTTTCAACAAAATTAAAAACCTCTCTTGTCTTGGTAGACAAAAGAGGTTTCTTTGTTGGTGGACCTGAAGAGACTCGAACTCTCGACCTCTCGGATGCGAACCGAACGCTCTCCCAGCTGAGCTACAGGCCCATATTTACCTGCCTATTATAGCAACTTTGCAATAAAATTGCAAGCCTTTTTTTGTGTTGTAAGGAAATACTTGCGTTTGGGGCGACTGCGTGGTATAATGAGCCTATTCTAACGAAAAGGAGGCAGACGGAATGGATCCGAGATTTTATGATCCTTCTGCCGATTTCAATACCTTTACGCCCACGGAGCTGACGATGCATGCGGTAGAGCTGCCGCCGGAGCTTGAGAGCTTGCTCGAGCCGTCACAGGCTGCGGCAACCGGCGAGCTGAGACGGGAGCAGATGGTGGAATTCTTCCCCGACGCGCCGACCGAGCTTTTGTCGCAGGAAAAGGCGCAGGAATTCTTCCCCGACACGCCGACCGAGCTTTTGTCGCAGGAAAAGGCGCAGGAATTCTTCCCCGACACGCCAACCGAGCTTTTGTCGCCGGAGCAGCATGATCCGCTGCGTGATGCGGAATTTTTGCCGTCACTGTTTCCGCATCAGCAGGAGCCCATTCGTCAGGCGCCTAAGACTCCCGAAGTACCACCAACGATTGTTCCCCGACCCAAGCGGAAAAAGCGCCGTGGCTGGCGCATCGTCCGTCGTATTTTCATCAGCATTTTCAAATGGGCGTTTGCCTTGGTTTTGGCAGTCGCTGTGCTGATAGGCGGCTTGGTCGGATATTTGACCGTAACCGAATATTCACCGGATCAACGTGAGAAGGCGGATATCGGCAACCGTCAGGTCACCGGAACCTATGACGGCAGCAGTATCCTGCGCATTGTGACCTTTAACACCGGCTATGCAGGCTTGGGCAAGGATGCAGACTTCTTTATGGATGGCGGCGAAGGCGTAACTCCCGAGTCAAAAGAGACGGTGATTGACAATATGATCGGTATTGAGCGAATTTTGAGCGATATTGATGCAGATATCATGCTTTTGCAGGAGGTCGATACCGATTCCAAGCGCAGCTACGAACAGGATCAGTGGCGGCAATACGAATATGATCTTGAGGACTACGAAAGCGTGTTCGCTCTCAACTATTCCTGTGATTATGTCCCCTATCCGATCGGTGATTTTATCGGCAAAGTCCACTCGGGCATTGCGACCTACAGCCGTTACGATATCGCATCGTCTACCCGAATCAGCCTGCCAAATTCGTTCTCATGGCCGAGCCGTGTGGCAAATTTGAAGCGTTGCCTGCTTGTCACCCGTTTCAAGCTTGCAGGACGTGAGCAGGAGCTTGTGATCGTCAATTGCCATTTGGAGGCATACGATGATGGCGAGGCGAAGCAGGCACAGACTGAGGTTTTGATCCGCTTTATCGAGAAGGAATACCTCAAGGGCAATTATGTCATTGTCGGCGGAGATTTCAATCAGAGCTTCCCTGAGAGTGAAAAATACCCTCTGCTGAACGAGGAGAATTGGGCACCCGGCAAGTTAGACGAGCTTAGACGTGGTTGGCAGTATGCTTATGACGAGAAAACGCCGACGTGCAGACTTCTCGATCAGCCTTATGATCCGAATGAAGCACAGTATTATGTGATTGACGGTTTTATTCTCTCCCCGAATGTGCAGCTCAAACGTGTGCAGACGATTGACGAAGGCTTTGTCTACAGCGATCACAACCCTGTTGTGTTGGATATTACACTGAAATAGAGTAGGAGGGGCTAAATAGCCCCGACCTCTCACACCACCGTATGTACCGTTCGGTATGCGGCGGTTCAATCGTATAAGTGCAGAGACTCATAAAAAAGCCCTTGGGGTTCCTAAGACGCAGGAATTTCAAGGGCTTCACTCTATTTTGACAAGTCGGTCGTCGCTGAAACGGCAAAAAAAGAGACAGCCTTTCGGCTGTCCGCAAATATGTGACGATATATTGCTTGCGCAATGCGATATACGGCATGCCGTACGATATACTTGCTCCGCAAGTGCGATATGATATCCGTTCGCCGCATGCCGAAGGCATATATCGCCCATCGAAGGTGGATATCATACTGTTTCCTGATAAAATGATTTAGAAATCATTTTATTGCAGGATGAATATCCTGCACCACCTGTGGCGGCAAGAAAAGTATTGTACAACATTCTTGGCGTCTACGACGCCGCCCGCTCGCAGAGCGGGCAATCAAACGATTCAATCGTTTTATTAAGAATTAGTATCACATCGAAGATATTTCACCCGTTCCATGAGGAACGGATATCGCTGAAAAAACGACTTGCGAAATGCAAGTCGTTTTTTCATGGTGGGCGAGGCGGGACTCGAAGGCATATTATGTCAACCAACCTGCCGACTCTTTCCTTGGCATTCTGCACGTCGCACACCCCAAACGCCGACCTCCCGCCGACCGAACTCATATCAACTTACATCGCAAACCTTGCTATCTCCAAAGGGCTCATCAGACGGCAAGACTATCGTAAACCATTGCGCCGATTTTCCACAGTTTTGTTAGTGATTGTTTCAGATATCGTTTCAACTTATTCGCACAAGAACATTGCATAATAAATTGAGATGTGTGCAGATGCCTGTTTGCCATAGCACAAAACGGCATCAACAATTGTCTTTACTTCGGGGAAACGGTCATTGGCCTTATTCACATAAAAATAGTCAGCAATCTTTCTGTTCGCAGCCCGAGTATTGTATAGCTCCTGCCCCGAAAGTTGGCTCCTCAGTTCTCCAATGAATTGCATAAACTCGTGATTCTGCGACAGAGCATTTATCTGCAAATAATTCTGCTTCAAAAATCGTTCTTTCCCGATCAGCTGTGAAGCGGCAAAGCCCTTCGTTACTTTCGGAACAGGTTTTCCGCACTTCGTTTCTTCCTCTGCTTTTTTGTCAAGTATTTGGCTATAGTAATAGTCAAAACCGGGACATACACACAGACTTTTCGATGCAATTTCCGCTGAAACAATATCAAATAAATATCTTGTTGAGTGGGCATCTGATCCGCTCGCTATCTTCTCGGCAATATAGTCGATTGGTGATCTCCCCAAGCGCTCTTTGAATGCGCTTTCGAATCGATCCGTCTTTGGTGCAACAGAGACTCTTTTCTTCTTTTTGAAGAAAAACATTGCACCATCTCACTCTCTCGTTATAAATTGCAGCATATCTTTCAACGCATTCCCATTTTCGTTTAGCCGTTTCTTGACATACTTTCGCTTAGGCTCTCGGTTCACCGTATTCTCTGCACATCGCCTTTGCAGAAACAACCCATTGCTTACCGAATTTACACACGTCAACACCCTCGATCAGCTTGCCATAACTAATTGCTTTTCTCAACGTGCTTTCATTTAGCGCCCACAGTGTTGTAGCATCACTGAAAGCCATAAGACCGTCAAAGGGTGTTTCAATCTCTACCCCATTCTCCCATAGCTCATCGCAAGATATATCCAGATCGTCATTCCAAATGATGCCATGACCGCCTACATCCACGGTTACATCGGAGAATAGATTTTGGTCTTTTAGTTCGCAGAAAATCGGCAATTGTTCAAATAAAGGCTTTACATCATATATCTTCGTGCAGCCTTCCGAAAACTGAACGCTCAATCGGTAATCCGGCAAAGCCGAAACATTCTTAATCTTATGGAACATAGGTACCTCCTTACTCCAACGGAGGAAGATGCTTAAAGTCCTGCGTCTCCCAAATTGCAAGAAGCTCATCTTTATGCAAAGCTGTTCATTCTCTTACCAATTCGAGAGCCTTATTCGGAAGCGCACCTTCCAAAACCTTACCGTCAGCAATCGTGATCGCTGCCATATCATCCCCATAGATCGCATGAATATGCGGAGGATTGTGTTCTTTTTGCAAGAAGTACATTCGGATAACGATTCCGTAAAATCTTGATAATACAGGCATTTCGTTCACTCCTTTCTCCCATATTATATCACGATACCGTGATATTGTCAACATGAATCGCATAACTTTTTGTAGGTATAACCCTTAAACCGCTACGCCTTCGTAAACCATTGCGCCGATTTTCTCTGCGGCTTCTCTGGCAGAGGATGGAAGGACGTGGCTGTAAATGTTGAGTGTAGTGAATATCAACAATCCTCACAAGTTGAGTTATTGGTGTATTTTTTTTCGGGTATTGGCTGTTTGTCAATGAGCTTGTAATAGATGTGGATCTCTCTCGGCGCTTTGCTGTACTTACCGGGGTATTTATCCACTGTTACAAACTCAATGAGTTCCATACACATCTCGCGGGTGAGTTCCGGCACTTCCATGTCATTTTTCATATAAAAAGGACTTGTCATGGCGCGGCAAGGCATCGCTCACCCATTGGCAGTTTCAGCAACTTTACCTGCCGTTTCTCCGGTTTTCGTTTCTTGTAGTCGTTCTGCCTTGCCGCAACGCCTCCTCCGGCGCGGCTTTTCAGCCGCAACTCCGTCGGCGTTTCTATCTTGCTTGCGCCTGATAGAAACGCCGACGGAAATGATGCTCATACATCATATCGGAGAGATGATCATTATCGTATCGAAAATGATGGTGTCATTCCGATGAGTAAATCATTTGAAAATCATCATTCCGAAAGGCAAGTCATTTTCCGTATCGCAGAGATCCATATAAAATTGTAACATTGGTTAGGACTATGGACTCATCTTCCCATTAGAGAAGACTGCCCCAGCGCAACTCTGCAGAACAGAGTGCCGACAAGCGGCTGCGCATACCGAGTGCAGATCATAAATCTGCCGCCCCCTAAACTTGGCGTTCGGTAGAGATTTGTTTTTACAACGTAAATCCCGGAAACATCGCCGTACTTATATGCTGTACGGGAGCATTTGCGGTATTAGTCAAGAACATCTTTCGAGCCGTCTACCGCTGACGGTTGGTTGTTTGTAAATACGACATACACATCGTCATATTTACCCTCCTTCGGTCACACACAGCCTTGTGAGCCGAATGCCGTTTTGCTCAACAACTTTTTCTGCATTGCTTTTACGAACATTTCTATTCCTCCTTAATCTCTGTAAAAAGTGTAAATAAATTGCTCCTTCTTATATAGAAAAAGTACGCCTACAAGATTGCAGGCGTACCTCTAAAAAGCAAGTAATTTGAAACTATATTGAAATGGGGAGAAATGTTACAAATAAGTAGATTAATGTAAAATAAGGAAATTCACTTTTCAAAAAAGGATATTGCCGCAGCTTTCCGGCAGTAGCATTAGCCGTAAGAGACAGTCGGTTCGAATATCTCCAAACCAACTTCGGACATATATTCTGTCAGAGTGTCGCCGTCGATGTAGTAAAGTGTCAGCCAACCGTCGGTATCGAAGGACGCACGATAATAACCACCAAGCTCTTGGTTCATCGATTTGAGATAGTTGTTTCCGCTAAATATCAGCGCATTGAAATTCAGCACGCCTGCTTCTACGTTCCACGTTCCTTCGTATGCGGCGTATGTAACACCCTCACCATTGTGGATCAAGACACTGCATCGATCATCTCCGAGGAGTTCCAAGTCAAAGTAGATATACGAATCTGTTACCGAATCATAGTCAGAGGTTGACCATAGGCCAATGAGTGAGGCGCGGTTGCTCGAATAAAACTCAAACGTACCGCCCTCTAAACCGTAGAGCAGACCCATGCCGTCAACATGGTACAGCGTCAGCTTGCCGTCAGCATATTCCCACCGGAATTGCGCATGGAAATCATACGATTCTGCTTCACCGTCGTACGAGACCGCACCGCCGTAGAGGTCCAAGATGATCAAATCGTCTTCTTCATACCATGAACCACTGAAAAATTCATAACATTCTCCGTCGGGTGCGCCATAAGCATAGGTTGCATTGCCTTCATAGTCCAAGGTCAATTCCAAAGCCATGGTATCGCCTGCGGTATTGAGAGCCTCAGTAAACCACATGCCGATTCTGTCATCTTCATCGCCGACAATAGGCTCTGCGACGATTCCAAGAGCCTCATAGGGTGTCAGGTCACAAATCAGGGATGTTTCCACATAAAGTGTTCCGTCCATCAAGTTCAAAGACGGAGAATATTCCAATGTTTCACCACCTTGACCTTCAATCAAAATCGCCAAGTTGGGAAAAATATCGCTGATATTGCCACGTAAAAGCAGTGCTTCCGGCTCAAATCCCGTATAGAGTGCTTTGCCGTAAGTTAGGTCAGCCGTTATTTCGTCAAAAAGCTGCTCAAAGACCGAAATTGCGACATCTTCACGAGGAATCACCAAATAAAGCTCCGACCCTTCCGCGCTGATGAGATTTTCTTCCTTGATTTCCGACAAGATCGGCAATACTTCGAGCAAGCCGTCTGTCACAAAGCCCTCTTGAATTTCCGCAAAGCTTCCGCCGTTATAGCCGACGTAGGCCACAGCACACAATGCACTTTCTTGATACAGCTTTTCTTGTATCTGCGCCATCTGTGATTCTTCTTCCGAATCGCCGCCGTCGGTCGATTCTGTCGGATCCTGCGTGGTCATAAGGGTTTCTGACGCAGTTGTGATCGACTCCTGTATCTGTGCCTCCTCACCCTGACATCCGATCAGGATCAGCATACACAGCACAACACATAAAAACCACCAAGGTTTTCGCATAAAAATCCCCCTCTTTCTATTTTGTATCAAACGGTCCGCAACAGAAAAGCAAGCACTTTCCCATTGCGCACAGCTCGAATTTTGAAGTAGGGTCGCCGCAGCGAATGCAGCGACCCTTTTTTGATGTAAATTATGCAGCAGGAACGACGCTTGCAAGGATTGCAAGGACGTCTGCGTCGGATGCGGAGATGACATTCTCACCATTGCACCACAAAGTTGCCTGGAACTGCGGGCCACCTGCTTCGCCGGTCCACAGGGTGATCATGGTGTTGCCACCGCTGACAGCGGTGAAACCGTTCCAGGTGTAGCTGCCGGCAACGATGGGGTCGAGGTCAGCAGCTTCGTCATACCACTCGGAGGAGGGGATCATCAGATCGGTTTCGGGAGCATAGTAGTCGAACTGAATGTAAGCCTTGGTCAGGATATCGAACTCGCTGGCGCCGTCCTTGATGATCTGCAGAGCATCGGGATCAGCTGCGCCGTCATCGGACCACATGTCGGTAACGGGGATTGCCATCCAGCCATCGGGAACGAGAGCGGTGAAGTTGCCTGCGTTGTAGGTCTCGCCGGAGATATCGGCTGCGCCGCCGTTGTCAGCGGGCGCATCGGTTGCGGGAGTATCGGTTGCTTCGGGTTCCTTCTCGCCGCAAGCGACAAGAGCGAATACCATGGTCAATGCGAGAATGAGAGCTAAAAACTTTTTCATTGTAAATTCCTCCAAAATTTTAGTTCGGGCTTATGCCCAGGGATCGTCAGCGATCGGCATACAGATATCCGAGAGCAAAAACTGCTCCCAGAGGAACCATTGTCCGGTCGATGCTTTCAGCCGCAGAGCGATCTGTCTCGGAGAATCTGCGCCGCTGGATCGCACATACAGGGTCAAATAGCCCTGCTCGATGTTGTTACGGCTATACGGATTTTCAAAAAGCGTGATCGTATACGGCTGAGTCGGGGTGTAACGGTTTTCGGGGGTGGCCCCTGCAAAATACGACAGTGGCACATAATCCTTGCCACGGAAGCGATCTGCAAGAAATTGCTTGTCGTAAACAGAAAGCTCCTTCGGTCCTTGCAAAAATGCAAGCATTTGCAGTGCAGCCTCCTTGTCGTTGGGGTAAGCGCACAGGGCAGCAACTGCCAATGCGGCAGTAAACTGCGGTTGCAGTAGATTCGACTCCTGCAATGCCTTCATCTCAGAAAGGGATTCAGGCAAGGCAGAAAAACTTACGGTATATTGCATAACTGCTCCTCCTTACCGTTTTCAGGTCCCTTGGCGCAACACAGGGACAAGGAAGTCGATTACTTCCGGGTTGCGCTGAAGGTATACAGACCGGGAATTACCAGGCCGGACAAAAGACTTACGACATCGAAGCTGCCGCCCGGAGCGATCCAAGTCAAAGTACTCGAAAGCACGCACAGAGCCATGATGACAATGCCAAGCTTGACGCAAGTGGGGGCCTTTGCAGGATCCTTTGCTGCGCCCAAACCTTTAGCACCGGCAACGATCTGCAAGACAGAGCTTACGATAGCGAATACGGAAGCAATAATCAGAGCGAGCAACCAAATGAAATCCAAACCTGCCAATGCGCCCAAAACGCTGATTGCTGCGGGAATAACAGAGACAATCGCACCAAGAATGCCGCCAACGAGCATAATGATGGCCATGACTTTCAGGAATGTATTCTGTTTCATCATATCAAATCCTTTCTCTTATATTCGTGCGAGGGGAAATAAGGTTCACACCGTGCGGTGTTTGCGCCTTTCGCCGGCACGGTGAAAACATACAAAAATTAGTTATTCGGCTCAAAAACCGCCGGGAGCTCTGCGCCTTCCTGCATCAAGGGCAGGAAGTAGCTGTCATAATATTCGGGGTAAGCACCTGCGCTCTCATCCCAATCACAGCCCCACTTGCACAAGGTGATCATGTACTCGCAGGTGTCGCCGTTTTCGTCGGTGAGCTCGGAATAGACGACGAAGGTGTCTTTGTAGTCAAGAAGTGCAGGATCAATGTACCAACTGGTGCTGTCGAGACTTCCTGTCCAGAAATAGTTGCCGCCGTCATCGGTTGTCTGCATTGCGCCGTGCTCGCCGTAAGCATATTCGGTCTTTAGCGTCAGAGCGGTTTCTGCCAGGCAATTGTTGTTGTAGTCGTTGTAGTCTTCATCCCAAATGCTCAGGAAATAGTCGCCGTCGTCGGTCTTGTTTATGTAGCCGCAGCAATCCCATGTGCCCATGGCCAGATCCTCGTACTCACCCGTGCCGTTGACAACCGTCCACACACCGTACCAATCGCCAAGCCACCAATCGGCATCAATGTCGCCGGTAATTTCGGTTTCGGGTGCATCGGTTTCGGGCGCTTCTGTTGTGTCAGCAGAATCACTATTGTTCCAAGTTGCCGTGGTCAAGTCGATGGACAGGATGTCCTTTTCCTCCTGAAGCAGGTCAGTGACTTCGATCTCAACGGGAGCGGTCAGGCTGTTGAGTTTGTAGGTCATGCTGACGGGGATGGTATTGCCGGGCTGAACTTCGGTGCTCATGGATTCGTCGCGGGTGTCATAGGAATCCTCGCTGACCCACACAACAGCATACTGCAGGCCAACACCTTCCTGGAAGACATTGTAGTAATATGCCCACTCGAAGCTCTTGACATCGTCGCCGTTGTTTGTGAAGTCGAAGTTGATGACGATGGCATCTTCGCCGTCGGAGTCTTTGACGATTTCACTGCCCTTATAGAGAGCTTCACACTTGCCGATTTTGAGAATGTTGTCGGGCGCAGATTCTTTTTCCTTTTCGCCGCAGGCGCCCAAGGTCAGCAGCATTGTGATCGCAAGGATCATTGCCAGTAATTTTTTCATTTTTATCCTCCAAAATTTCAAATCGTTCCGCCGCAAAATTCGCAACAGCCCGAAGCATCGGGTGTTGTTGTGGCGTTGCAGTAGGGGCAAACCACCTTCTTCGGCGGTTCTGCTTCTGCCGCCTTTTTTTCGCGCACACCGTCGCGGAGCTTCAAAAGTGTGTCGCAGAGCTCTTCGCCCATAGTCTTATAGTGTCGGTATTCCACAGAGGTTTCCGGCTCAATGCTGCTGAGAACCTTGCCGATCATGCCGAGCTTTTTTGCAAGCTGCGGCTGTTGGGTGACGATCTCGATCGAACTGCGATTGAGGTGGAAACTCATGTCGTTGAAATAGGGGTTGTTTACGCCGATGTTGATCTCAAAGTTGTAGGTGTATTCATAGCGTGCAGGGACATAGGGAATGCTCTTTCCTTCTTTATCCCTCTGCATGAGCTCTCTGTGGCTCTCGTCGATATCGAGTGTGCAGGAGGTAATGTCGGAAATTGCAATCACGTCCGGATTTTCTTCTGCCATCTCATCGGCAGTGTCTGACAATGTAATCATAAAAGTGCCTGCATCTTCGTCGAGCAACAACTTTTTGTATTCACCGAAACTGCGTGTTGTGCGGAAGGAGGCAACCTTTGCACGGTTTTCCTCGCGGTATGCAAGCTGTTTACCGATCTGCTCGACCGTGGAATGACGACGATCGTCGAACCACACGGAAAGCTTCTTTGCACAAGTCTTGCACATATTACCGTCTTCTAACTTGCGGTTGCCGAGAAGACCGATCTCACCGCCGCAGAAGGCGCATTCTTTTTTCTCAAAAAGTTTACCAAAAAATCCCATAGTTACCTCCTATGATGTATTGTCCATCTGCTTGCGGCGTATTTGCCGCAAGCAGATGTTTTTGTAGATCATTTTTCCAAAAAGCGGTAGATGATGGATGCATACTGCGCACGGGTGGTTGTGCCGACAGGCATCAGATAGGTCTTGCCGTTTTCGCTCGAGCCGTTGATCAGGCCGCTTGCGACCGCCCAGGAGAAGGGCTCGAGCGCATAAGCACTGATATTATTCGCATCGGGGAAGTCCGACAGCTCCGCTCTTGCGGAGGTATCTCTGCCGACAAAGTTTGCATAGCGGTACATAAATGCAGCCGTCTGTTCACGGGTCACGCTTGCCATGGGTGCAAACTGCGTTGCGCTCATGCCGTTGGCGATGCCGTTCTGCGTTGCCCAAACAACAGCATCGTAATACCACTGTCCCTTTGCAACGTCCTTGAAGGGACACTCACCCGTTACTTCGGGAGAGCCTGCGATGCGGTAGAGCAGGACAACGACCATCGCTCTGGACAGGTTTGTGTTCGGCTCGAAGGTATTTGCGCTCATGCCGTTCATGTAGCCCTTTTCGATGCAGTAATGCACGCCGTCGTGATACCACTGCTTCTTGTCGAGGTCCTTAAACGGATGCATCGGACAGGTGCTGTCCTTCGGACAAAGATGGGTGTCATCGGGCTCCATGGGAGTCTCGGGATCCTCAGGTGTTCCGGGATTCTCAGGCGTTCCGGGATCCTCAGGCGTTCCTGGATCCTCAGGCGTTCCGGGATCCTCAGGTGTTCCGGGATCCTCAGGTGTTCCGGGATCCTCAGGTGTTCCGGGATCCTCAGGTGTTCCGGGATCCTCAGGTGTTCCGGGATCCTCAGGTGCTCCGGGATTCTCAGGCTTCTCATAGCCACAGACAGTACAAATGCCGTTTGTACTGAAGTCGTGTTCTTCCTTCGCCATGATAATCTTATTACAGCCTTCATTCAGACAGGCAGTCCAGTGTCCATCCTGGTCAAACTTCCAACCGGATTCCATATGGCCCAGTGCGGGGGTCGGTACATACTCCTGCACCTCGCACAGCTCACACATATGACGGTTCATACCGGGAGTTTCACAATCTGCCAGAGCCGCAGTGTCCCATCCGCCCCATTTGTGACTGCCGGTTTCCAATTTTCCGCAGATTTCGCAGATGCGGTAGTGGCTTGAGCCATCGGAAATCCAAGTGCCTGCATGTTCGTGGTTGGGATCGTAGACCGTGACCTCGCAGGAGGCGGTAAGCGTGCCTGCTGTCAGGGTGATCGTGGTTTTGCCGGGAGCCTTTGCCGTCACAAGACCGAGCATATTGACCTCGGCCACAGCAGGATCACTGCTGGTAAGACTGATCTCGTCAGAGGTATTGGCGTTTGAGGGATTGACTGTCGCGGTAAGCAGAGACTGCTCGCCAACTGCCAAATTCAGCTTGTCGGGGTGCAGTGCGATGGATTCGGCAGGTATTTTGGGGAGCTTTTCGACCTTGACGACATAGTAGCCGAGGTAATTGTAGGAGGTTGCAGGAACATTGTCCTTATCCGCATCCTTCAGCGCAAAGAGGTAAACCGTAGCCTGACCTTCCTTGAGTGCGGTGATCTCGCCGGTTACGGGATCGACCTTGATGATGCCGTTTCCGTCCACGGTGTCGTAGTGGAAGCCCGTCATGGTGCTCACGACCGTGTACCAACGGAAATTCTTGAAGATTTTGTCAGCCCCCTCGGGATAGAGGGTCACGCCGGTCGTCTCAGGAGAATCGGGCGTATAGGTATCACCGACGGTCACAGTGACGTTGGGATATTGTGCATTGCCGCTGAAATCGCCGTAGTCCATGTTGTTCGGATCATAGACACGGATATAAAGATTGTAAGTAGACTTGTTGGGGTGATCGTACCAGTTCGTACCGCCTGCATTGACAGGATATGCATAGGTGCTGCCAGCCATGTTACCGGTGATGGTGATGATCTTATCTGCGCTGTTTTGACTCAAAGCCGCAACAGAGCTGTCATTGCTCTTAATGATCGGCAAGTCGTAGTTTGCATTGGTGGGATTGAGCGCATATTCCACGGTAACGGTCTGTCCGAGAGGCACAAACACGGTGTGACCCGTGGTCGGGTATTCGGGATAGTAGAGCTTCCAGGTCTTGACTGCCTCGCCTGTGCCACTGTCAGAGGGGGTGACCCAGCCGTAGTTCAGATACAAACCGACATTGGTCGTATCGGTGGACTTGAAGCGGGTGTAAACATAGTATGTGCCGTATTCGGGTACGGTGAAGGTCTCGCCGGAGATGGCAGTACCGTTCGTCCATGTTGATGCGTCCAGCTCCTTGGTGCTGTAGACATATTCCTGCTTGTCAGAATAGTTGGTGATTGTGACGGTCTTCTGGGAAGACATCATCGTGGGTCTGCCGGGCATTTCCAGATTGTCATTTTTACTGATCTGTCTAGCATCGCTGTAAAGCGCGCCCTCGTAACCGTCTGCGGTGACCTTGACGCGGATTTCGTTGTCACCGTACTTAGGGGTATAGCTGCTGCTCGTTGCGTCGGAAATAACCTTCCATGTGCTTCCGCTCAGACTCTGCCACTGATAGTGCAGGCTGGACAGAGGCAGCTCTGCGATCTCGCCCTTGAAGCCGATGGTAACGGGCTTGTCATAGCTGACAGCCGAGGTGTAGTGCACGCTGCCCTGCAGGGTCTTCGGTGCGCCGACAGCGTTAATGTAGAAGAGCTTGCGGAGGGTATTGACACTTTTGCCGTCCTGCTTCAGATCGATCCACTGCCACAAGAGGTACTTGCCGGGGGTCTTGATATAGTCCTTCAGATCGATGGTGCTGCTGTTACCCTTATACAGTCCCTGCCCCTTGGTGTTGTACAGCTCCTGATGGGTGACGATGGAGTAGCCGTCATTCTTCCATGCCGAAGGCAGCTCCGTTGCTGCAAAGCCGAACTTGGCACTCTCACCGACAGTATAGTCGTAGTCCATGGTGTATTCGCCGCCCATGTTGGGGGTCTGGGAGGCAAAGCTCAGAGCATCGATGTTCACTGTGACCATGTCGGTACACTCGAAACATTCACCGGCTCTGTTCTCGATATTGAGGAACTCAGTGACCTGACACTCGATTGTCCAAATCGGGGATTCCTCCCAAGGAATATCCGTCCGCCCCTCCAGATAAATCGTGTCCATGCCCTGTGCCGGAGTATAGACATAGTCGGAAGAAGCATAATCGCCGCTGCCCACCGTTCCCTTCCAGATGCGCCATCTGTAATAAACGCCATGATAGGGATTGTACTCACTGCCGTTATAGAAATTCTCACGCTTGTACGTCAGCTTGGCACTGCCGGTTTTGGGGTTGAAGGTGATGGTATCGGCATAGCCGTCCTTCTCACCGATCTGCACGCCGTTGTTGCTGACATCCGATTGGATCTTGCCGCTCTCAAGGTCGTAGCTGCTGTAACGGAAAACCACGCACAAAAGATCGGGGTGCTCTGCGGATAAATCCAAAGCCGCCTTTTCTGCTGCATCGTCATAGAGCTTTTCGTTGAAATCCTCATCACGGGTGATAATGCTCATAGAGTCCGCTGCAGACTTCCAGGCGTCGTCGGGAATACCAAAGCGGGGATCGGCATCAAATTCTTTGGTCTTAAATGGCTCGGAGGACATAATACGCATATCATCCGCGTCATACTTATGGAATTCGCCGCCGCGGATACGGATATCACTGTTGTTGGCGGCAAATAAGGGCCTTGCACCCAACAGACCGTTGATCTCAGAATCGTTGATATCCAGCTTGCTGCCCGGTTCTGCGTTGACGGTAATGTTGCGCACATCCACATCACAACCGTTGGAAGAAATTTCCGCATTGTTCAAGACCGCATGTCCGTCTCTTCGGACGGTAAGGGCGTTGCCCCACAATGCGTCATAATCGTATGTCGTCCAGAGCCAATAGTAATTCTCATAGTACTTTGCGCCGCCGGAAATATATTTGCCTCCGTTGAGCACAAGGGTGCCGTAAACATCGAAGAGGTTTCGCTTGACGATCTTTCGGTAGTGGTGATTCTTATCCAAAAATGCGCCGCCGTGGAAGATGCCGCTCTGCTTATAATAATTGATACATTCATATTCCCAGTCAGCATTTCCGTCGGGAGCGTCCACGATCAGCGTAGCACCCTTTTCGACTACGATCAGGGTTCGCTCCAGGCCGTCGGCATTTTGATTTTTTCCTAAATTGATGTTGGATTCGTCAATGCAGGCGATCAGGAAGCCCTGTGTGTACAGTGTTTTGTTTCCCTGCACATGGATCTCAGGAATGGGAACACCGTTGATGCTGTCCTCGTAGGTATAGGTGTGGACGATTTGCGCCATCACATAGACCTCTTCGGCCTCCGGTGCTTCCAGAGCCTCCTTCAGCCCGTCAAAGGTATAGACTTTCCAGACTTTTTCCTCATAGGCACTTGCCTCCTGCGCCATGACCGGAACCATGCCAAGCAGCATGACCAGCGCCAGCAGAAGGCTCAAAACACGTCGTTTCATCATTTTCTCCTCCTTAATTATTGATAAAGTAGGGTAAAAGTGCTTCGTATATTTCCATGGAGGTATCTCCACCAATGGATTTTTGTTTTTGACTGCCGTCGGCATAAGTCAACGTGAGTGTGATGCTCGGCGCATCGAGTAAAAGCAGATCCGAATCTACGTCTTCCGTCTTGTCAGACAGCTCATCGAGTGCGAATGTTTTTCGAAGTTCTTCTGCTTCAATATTTGGAACCTTGATGCCGTCAAACGATTCATATCTGTTGCCGTCTATATCGGAGCATTCGCCCGTGAGGAGGTAACAGTTGCTGTCGCTCTTGAGCTCGAACCAAAAGTTATATTGATAGTTGCTGTCACTTCTCGACAGTTCGAAGGATTCCCAAGTCAATGTGTTGATCATGCCGGGGCCGTCAAGAATGTGCTTTTCACGGCAGCCGAACAGAGTAAGTAAAAATGCCATACACAAGGCAAGCACCGCCATTCTTTTTCGCTTCATCATTGCATTATTTTTTCTTTCCGAACAATCCGCGGAAGAAGCGTCCGATCGTTCCAGCATAGTATACTTTCCAAAGAAATCTGTGCGTGCGCTAATGCAGGTCTTTACTTCTTCGATCATAAACATCCCTCCTCTTCTTCAACAGATAAATTCTTCAACAGATCAAGCAGAACGGGCTCAATGCCATCGGACCACCTGTACTCCGGCGATACTACCATTTGCCCCGGAAGGGATACAATGGCTCCGCTGCTGTCCTCCAGCTCCATATGGAAGAAGGCGCAGGGGACGCGACCCTCGCTGCCGCGCCGCAGATGGATATATTTCCCGTTCTTGCAGTATTGGAAGCTGACACTGGGTTCATCCCTTTGTGTTGGCAGGAGCATATCCATCATGGACATATCCTCTTCAAAGGAAATGCAGAAACGTTTCTTGGCATCGGTGATAAAAAGAACACGTTTGCCTAGAGACCCATCTTGATAGGTTTCCAACTTGTCGGGTACGACAAGCCTCCATTTATCAAACAGGCGGATGGTAGTTTTTGAACGTATTATCATAGCGACAACTCAGCATTAGATCGCAGACAGCAAAGCAGTGAGATAGCTTTCGCTGACAGAGGAGTAGACAAAATCGTCGATTTGCCCGTCCTTCTTTGCTTGCATCACCTGTCTGGCAATTTCCGGCACGGAATTTTCATCACACAGCATGATTACCTTACATTGGGGACAAAGGTCGCGGAGAAGCTCGGCTTCCCTCAGGCAATCGTTTAGTGTTGTTCCAATGTCGTATGCCGATTCCATCAACAAAATGTCCGATGACATCTGCTTGCAAGCCTCTGCAACTCCTCCGTGTCCGGAAGGAACAGAGGTCACAAGGAAGTCCCCTGATTGATTCAATGCATTGGCAATCGAAACTGCCATCAAGCAATTGTGAATATTAAGCATAATCCTTTTCAACGGTATCAGCCTCCTCTCTGTCAGCGTTACGGTTATTTTGCCTCCAGTCGCTGTCGCAGTCGCTGACCGCACTGCACGCAAAGGGAGGTCCCTTCGATATCTTCAAAGCAATTCAGACATACAGGACGTCCGCAAAACGTACACATTCTGTTATGCTTTATGACTTCCTCTGCGAGGTCTGTACCAATGTTGCGACCGGAACTCTTGTCTGTTGCGGGAGTACTCCTCCAAGCGGTGCCGCAAATGGTGCAGGTAAGAGAAAAACAGCGCCCTTCCTTCTGCACATGCTCCACTAAATGATCTTTTAATAAATCCTGCATTCATTCTCCTTCTCCTTATACACCGTCACAGTGCATAAAGGGCAGCTATCAGGTATTTTCCCGTAAGGGACGAGTAGTAGAAGGCATCGATCTTACCGCTTCTCTTGGCTTCGATCACCTCATGTGCGATTTCAGGCGAAATTTTTTCATCGCAAAGCAGAACGATCTTACAGCCGGGAACCAGCCGCTGAATCTGCTTTGCCTCGTTCAATCGGGTCTCTAAGGAAGTGCGCTGAACCCGTGTAACTTCCATCAGTGCAATATCAGCCGCATACGCCGCACATGCCTGCACCGTGCGATTGCTTCCGTCTGCCGCCGTACGGTACGGTTGAAATTCTCCGGAGCTTTCCAACAGATTTTCCAAAGCCTCCGCCAAAAGAGCATTCTGGATGCTGACTACAATCCGCCGCATGATCATCCCTCTTTTCTTTCCAAATCTATCAGGCACAGCCTCCTGCACTGATACTTTTTTCAGCATACAATTATCTATTATTATTTTATCAAGTTCTCATTTTTTACACATCGTACTTTCGTGCAAACTTTTCCAATGCGCGAAAAAAGTGCCGTCCTTTCGGACGACACTTCTCAATAAAAGAATCATTCGTTATTTTGATTGTTAATTACCAGACCGCTCTCCCTGGCACGAACTGCCAGCTCTGTGCGGTTACGGAATCCGGTTTTATCCCGCATAGACTGAATATGCTGCTTCACGGTTCTGAGCGACAGAAAGAGCTTTTCCGCAATGGCTGCATCCGTTTCACCGGCAACCACAAGCCGAAGAACCTCAATTTCCCGCTTTGTAAATGTCTCGCTGAGTACATTGCCCAGCTTCAGACTCGGTGTGCTGTCGGGATAGATGCTTTCGCCTGCCATAGTCCGATCCATAACAGTGAGAATTTCCTCGGCAGAGGCTGTCTTGTACCAGAAGCTCTCTACCCCGACGGCTCGGGCACGGTCAATAAAACTGCATTCCGGCTGGCTGGTGATGATAATGATCTTAATGTGTGGAAAACGTGCCTTGATCTTCTCTGCAGCTTCCAAGCCACTGACATTCATAGCAGTGCAGACATCCATAAGGATTAGATCAATGGGATGGGTCATACAATAGAATTCTGCCATTGCAGCACTCTCAATAGTATGGGCTACCTGATAGCCGGTATTTTCGCTAACAAATATCTCCAACAGTTTCTGCGCCATGGGATCGTCCTCAACGATCATGACATTGATCATCTCACATCACTCCCTTCTGTCTGCTATGGTCAATACAAATTGCGGTGTACTTTCTACGGTCATAGCGAAACCATTATTCTCCGCCTTATGTCGCAGAGAGCTAAGACCACCACCCTCTGTAATTGGCTGTGTGGGCTTGGCGCCATCGTTGGTAAATTGCATACTCCGGTGGGTGTCTGTGTCCCGGAGATCAATATACAGAGTCTTGGCATCTCCATGGAATACGGCGTTGATCAAAGCCTCTGAAGCAGCTATAAGGAAGAATTGGCGGTACTCGTGGTCATCGGGAAGCTCTCCCCGAATTACAAGCTCTACCCCTGCAGAGGCTGCAGCCTTTTTCAAGATCGGCAGGGGATCCTCAGCCTTTTTTGCCTCCATCTCTTTACGGAGCATGGCGATATTCTGCCGCCAAATGTCCAGAGGCGGCTCCTGTGCTTTGGGGTCTACCAAATATCGACGGGCGGCAAGGAGGGACTGCCCCAGCTCGCCATGGATACGAACCTTAGTTTCCAAGCGTTCTTTGGAACGAGCAAGCTCATCCACATTCTCACCGTATTTCCGCAGACGGAGATTCATAGCAGCGAGATCCAAATTCTTATCTCGTAGCTCATCGGTCAAGGCTTGCTGTAATGTGGTATCTGCTGCAGTTAGCTGAATAAAACCGTCCAGTTTTTCCCTTGAGAAGGTCCATACTCTCCCATTCTCTAAACGAAAATTGGGATGTCTGCCATAGGAAAGTCGCTCTACAAGGGGACTTACCTCTCCGCCACTGAGGATCTGCCAAAACAGCTCCGCATTCTGCAGATCTCTTCCCACGATGGCATGGCACAGTTCATTCATACGGCTGTTGGAAAGAATCAGTCTGCCGCCTTCTACATAGAAGCACAAGCCGGAGGTAATTTGATCCACACCCTCCCGAATAGAAGAGCGTGTAATGGTATTGCTACGGAATTGTTGCTCCTGCCGTATCAGACATCCATAATATACTGTTACGAAGAGGATGATAATAACCGGAATCATAAGAGACTGCCTACAGAGCCACAAGGATATAGACGGGATCTGTAGCTGCCGCAGGATTGCTCTGGCTTCTGCTACATAGATCATCATGGGAATTACGCAAACTATGACAGATAGGGACAGCAGAAGCTTAGAACACAGTGTGTTCCGACGAAAAATCGGTGCAACCAAATAGCCACCCACACAAACGAGAAGGAAGAGACACAGAATCACAAGGCAGCGTAGGGGCATGGAAATGTCATAATAGCTTATCATTCTGCGCTGCCTCCTTCCGTGATCGTCAGATTAATGATCACATCTTCTTCCATAATCTCATAACGGAAGCTGCCATGTAATAAAGATATGTCTTGTAACACCTGTTGTGCAATTTCCTCACGACACCCCATCTGGATATTCATAGAGATGTGCTCCATCGTACAGGTCAGGTTGACCATCATAGCCGTCATACTATCCAAAAGTCGTTCCACAAGCAATTCATAGAAATCATAGGCAGATACGATGGAAGTAAGCTGCATATCCCCTTCACACCGGCTGTTAAAAGAAGTATAGACTCCTGAAAGATTCAAATTATCCATAGATTCACGGATACAATATTCCAGTTCTCTTGTGTGGATCAAGCCATCGCCCTCTCCCAGAAGAAGCAGGTTTCCGCGCCGCTTGATATACGAGCCCAAAACGCAGACCTCGGCAATCAGCTTCCGGCTGTCCTCCGCACCCTCCTCAATCCTTCGTAACAGCTCGTCCGCCTTAATAAGCTGAGGCTCCACCTCCCGCGTGATCCGGTCGTACAGACGGTTCTGCTCATCAGCCTTTGCCCGATTTTCCTTTAGCTCCAGCTCCGCTTGTAGGAGGGTGTTCTCCTCACCCAACTGCTCAACGGCATCCCTAAGCCGAGTGCGTAGATCGTTCAGCCGCCTAATATCATCCTGCCAAACCACACGCCCTGCCTGAATAGGAGCGCTACTGAGGAGGGAGTCACCCAAATCCACAGTAGAATGGACGCTTTGTCGCATCTGCGCCTCCGAGACCGGCAAGGCAGCCCCTGAAACATAGTGAGGCTGATACTCCCGATCCACAATCTGCACCGGAATCGTAGTGCTGTCGAAAACCTCTTGATAGCGGGTATTCGATGGCAGCAGACCGCTTTGAATGGCGCTTTCCAGCAACAGCGTAATGATCAGGCAATCCATCACCGTAATATCGCAGTTATAAAGGCGCATACTGTAGCCGATCCAGAACAGAGCTGCAAAGCTCATGATTGCAACAGGCATCTTTTGGAGCTTCCGACTCCCGGGAACACGGCTTTTCAAGAGCATCATCACCACAAAGTAGAAGCCCATGCAGATAAACCAGCCCATATTAAGGAAATACATCCAGTCATAGCTGTATTCCAAATCAAAATTCACAAAGCCGTTGTAAAACACAAAGACCTTCTGATGCAAATCATTGGTAAAGACGGAGAGCAAAAGTATTGTCGGAGGGATCAGCAGATAATTCAGCTTTTTCGGATGGGAGTAATTTTCGGGCTTGCCCAAATAGTTGATGATAAAGGCGCCCAAAGTAGGCACAAATAACATCCCCACATAAAATCCATACCAAAGGTAGCGTACCAGCGGATGGGTTACACTGCCGGTAAAATCCCATTTTACCATTTTGTCAACCAACCAGAACAGAAGCAGACAGCCGACGATCAGCATGAGTCGCCGGAGCTTTTTATTGACCATTCTGCGATGTACAGACACGACCCAAGAGAACAGCAGGGAAATATGAATGGTATTTCGGATGGTAACCCCAACTGCCTGCAACATAGCATTGGGCAGGTAATCATAAATTTCCCGCATCAAAAAAGCAACCACAATAAGAACCGCAGCGAAAACGGCTGTATACACACCTGTTTTTTTCTCTTTCCGCATTCTGCTTCACCTCTCGTTTCATTTTAATATTCTGAACAATGTTGCAAACCCCTGCAATAGAATTTGCCGCGATTACGCCCACTTTTAATTATATTAGCAGATAACCGGAAGATTTTCAATTATTATCTTTTTGGTATGTTATGGATAACCGCACATTCATGCGCTTGCTCCCTCACGTCGTGCAATCCGCACCGAATAGTGCAAGGTTTATCGCAGATTTTTGCAAAAAACTTCTCGTCAGCACATTGCGATGCACCAAGTTTCTGCGCCTTTTTCAAAGAACCTCAGTAAAAGTTTGAAATTCTCTGAAAAACCAGGAATGCCTCTGATTTTTCGGAGAGGATATTTTACGTTTTGGGGATTGGACTTTTTTGCAGTCCCTTAATGAGATAGTAGTATTCGTCAAATTCGTTATGAGCACCTGCGCATCCAGTTAAAAACCGGAGAGGCGCCGCTGACGCTGCGCCTCTCTGCTTAAAACTCAATATTTCCTACACAGGGTGTTTTTTGTGCAGTCTGTTTGTTCTGGGGCAGTCCATGCGTCAACAAGGGTATCACTTTCGGTTAGCTTAGTCCAACCAATTACAAAACTGCAAAAAACATCTTCTCGCCGCCTTTAACATACAAAATCAAGCTATTTTGACTCTTTTCGTTGTTCATAAGGATTTTTGATATTCACAGTGGTGGAAATATCTGCGTGACCCAGTCGTTCCTGCGCTACCTTGACGTTAACACCCCGCATCAACATAATGGATGCACACAGGGAATATGATGTTAGATTTTATTTTTTCCCAGCAAAGCCATAACCTTGTAAAAATTGTCGTCAATCTTTAATTCAGACCATGAAAAAGAAAGTATATCTTCGGAATAATCGTCTTTTGCGGATGTGATCCAGATTCCTTCTTTTGCGGCAACAATCGCATATTTTGCATGAAGCAGGTTAGCATAGCCTCTTGCCTGTTTCTTTGCTTCCTCCAGTTGCTTACCGGACGGTACGGAAAATTTAGCCTCAATCAAAAAATCTGCAAATTGATGTCCTGATGTTACAAGCGGATGAATTACAAAATCCGGAATCAGTGCGTGATTATGGTTGCCAATCTCAATGTAAAGTTGTTGTACATATTCTTCGGTACTATAACCAAGTTCCGATAAAAAGGGCTTAATCAACTGATCTTCCACATCTTTTTCTCTTGAAATGGATTCTGTATCTCCTTGTGCAAAATATTCCAAAAGAGGTGTGTTCCCATTTACTTTTTTAATAAGATGATTATACGCAGACGGTGGTAGTTCCACACCATTTAAGCCCTGCATATTTTTTCTCACAATAGGCAGTACACCAAGGATAGGATCTTCAATTAGTTCTCGCTGTGTAATTCTGCTGATTTTGACAGGCTTTGAGATATATGCGCATCTGTAATAGTAGAAAAACGGATCGACAAAACCAACAGAAACACTTCTCCATATGGAATCGATGGCACTCACGGGAGATTTCAAATACATAACAATCATATCACCGGCACGAGTTTCCGGATTGCACTGCCACAAAGTAATGTTTTCCGCATTATTTGAGAGGAAAGAGTCGTCTTTGGTACCGCCAATCAAAAATGCACTCTTGGGCTTTGGCAGCTCCTTTATTATGTAGCTGTCAACACCTCCAATGTATTTGGGGGCAAAATCGTATAAAAAGGCACAAAACTCATAGGGTGAGAGACCGTTGTCTTCACGAAAATCCAAGAAGGTCTCACAAAGTCGAGCGTAATAAAAGAAGCGTCCCTCATAAGCCTTTTTTGCCGGAATTTCCGGTAGGTTAATGCCGAATTCCCTTGCAATCTTTTCAAGAATGTTGAAATTATACTTAAAGTAATACGGCACAAATAATTCCGGAAGTACGCAGGATAAGAAAGTCGTGTAATACTCAATATAATTCGACAAATGTGCAAACTTTTCTTGTGCAGATAAATCTACATCTCCTTTTATTTCGTTATACAAATATTGGAGCGCAGAATCTATGGTGTAATCTCCGCTTTCCGGCAGTCCAAAGCCATTGCACAAATCTTCTAAAAGATCGCAAAGATCTTGCTTCATATCTTTGACAGCGACAGCTTAGGGACAATATGAGTTGCGGAGTTTCGTCGCAGTTTCAATATACTCATGTGTCATCTGTTCCGTTAAGTTTTTCTGAAACACAGCAACAATTTTGTCGCCACCTGCTTTCAAATAAGTTTGCCACATATAGTGATTCAGCACAGCCAAGCTCCTTTACTCAAGAATTCCGTAATTCTTTGAAAGTATTATACCATGACGGATTATAAAAATAAAGTATTGATAAAAATATTACACGCGGTTTGTGTCACAAAGCTAAAAGAAAACTATTGAAAGAATGTACGAAGAGGAGTGAACTCTGGGAATATCGATAATTGGGAGCACACCTCACGGATAAGCAATATGTCGTTTCCCACAACAATTGGTAACTGGAACTTGTGGGCTTGATCGACCACCGACAGAGTTGCAGGATAGAGTACAAAAACAGGATAGCCATAGTGCCAAATAGATAATATACAAACATAAGCACCACAAACTCGCTGTCGGGCGGTGCGCCGACGGGATTGCCGACCAAAACAGGGAGAATGATTGACAATAGCGATGAATAGATGCAAGTAGGCGTAAAACAGAAAAGCAGCCCTTGGGGTTCCTGAAATGCAGGAATTTCAAGGGCTTTACTCTATTTTAGGCAGTCGATGGTCGCTGAAAGGGCAAAAAAGAGACAGCCTTTTGACTGTCTCTTCTGGTGGGCGAGGCGGGACTTGAAGGCATATTATGTAAACCAACTTGCCGACTCCTTCCTTGGAGTTCTGTACTTCGTACACCCCAAAAGTCGACCACCCGCCGACCGCAGATGCGCAAACTAAGATTGCAAATGTTACTACTTTTGCCCCCCAGAGGGCAACATCTGCGCAAACCGTCGTTCCGATTCTCTCTATCCTTTTTACAGAAACACGGTGGCGCATCATAAAAATCGGTCAATCACCGT
>SVKY01000081.1 GCA_015068235.1 Oscillospiraceae bacterium | reverse complement strand
GCGCGCTACGAGGATTTCACCACAAGTGCTGCAATGCTTGCCTTCGGTCAAGCCTGTTTCGGTGCAAGTGGGAGCAACAGCGCTGTCGATGACTTCGGTGTGTCCGTTGGCTTCAATGACGGTCTGCGCTACGAGGATTTCGCCGCAGGCGGAGCAGTGCTTGCCTTCGGTCAAGCCTGTTTCGGTACAGGTCGGGGCAACGGCTTTGTCAATGACCTCGGTATGACCGTTGGCTTCGATGATAGTTTGTGCAATCAAAACTTCGCCACAGACGGAGCAGTGCTTGCCTTCGGTCAAACCTGTTTCGGTACAGGTCGGGGCAACGGCTTTATCGATGACTTCGGTGTGCGCTTTCATAGCGATCGTTTCTGTCTTTGTGCCCTTACAATCGCTGCAAGTGTAGGTTTTGATGCCCGTTGCAGTGCAGGCGGGCTGTGTTGTGATGCTTCCGGCATCCCAATTGTGGGAAACGCTCTTGCTGTAGCCGCAATCGCAGGCAGATGTATGGTTGCTTGCATCGGCATAGGAATGGCTGTAGCTGTGTGCAGTTGCCTTAAAGAGCGCAGTGACTGTCATATTCTCCGTCACATTCGTCAAGATCTGATCCCAACCGTTAAACGTATAATGGCTGGTTGCGTCGTATGCCTTCGTCGGCGTTGCTGCCGTATATGCAGCTGTTTCACCTTCCAGGACCGTCACTGTCTGCAAAGCCGTTGCATCGGAATTCACAAACTGAACGTTATAGACTCTCTTCGGAAGATCTTCCTCGGAACCAATGAAAATATAATCGATTGAGTAGCTTGCGGTCTTTCCTGCTGCAGATCCCATGAAATTGAAGCAAGGCGCAATCGAATAGACCATATCCAAGTCGCAGAAATTTGTATTATTTGTGTACAGTTCGCTGAGCTTCAGGGTATATGTTTTCCAGCCCTGATCTATGAGCTCCGATGCAGGGAAATCGTAGAAGACATAGTTGCCCCGGGTTCCCGAGGAAGCGCTTGCGTAGTACAGCACGATTCGACCGATGCCGCTTGCATGTGTTGAAACAGCGTTATCGACCTTCACTCTGATCTGAAGATAATCATCTGCGCTCGGGATGTAGAGCAGAGGCTTTGTGCTGATCGTCGTGCCGGTGTTGACAAAGCCATAGCCGGTGTGGGTATCATTCGGTGTGATATTGATCACTCCGTCGGAGATGGTCGGAGCGTTGCAACCTTCACTGCTTGCCCAATTGGATGCAAGGTCAAAGTTCGTATTGCCATAGCCGGGGGTTGCATAACGAGCCTGATCTGATGAATTGTTCGTAAAGTCAAAGAAGAGCTGATCCTTGATCGGAAGATCCTCCTTGCAGCCAAGGAACAGATAATCGATTGTAAATGTTGCGGTTTCACCGCTTGCTGAGACGATGTTATTGAACATCGGACGGATTGCTTTGATCTTTCTTGCATCGAGATAGGTTGTCGAGTCCATCTTAAAGGTCAGGACAAAATAACCGTTGTTGTTGACCGCATCCAAATCAAATGTCACCGAATCCTGACGGCTGTTGCCTGCCTCGCCGCTGTCGGGGGCAAAGTACAGATGCAGGGATGTCGTTTTCTCAGAGTTTGAAACCACGGCATTGTCGATCCTGCAACGGATCTGGCAATAGTCATACGAACCTGCGGTATACTTCATGGGCAGCTTTGCCGTGGTGTTATTGGGGCTGCTTTGTACATAGTGGTATGCGCCTGTATAGCTTGAAAGAATCGAGAAGCTCATTGCACCGTCGGAGAAAGCAGGCTTTGTGGTGCGAGAGCTCTGATACCACCAGTTGCTGTTGCTGCTGTAATCTGTGTTGCCGTAAACGATGTTGTCATATCGTTCATCATCCGCTGCCGTCTGATCAAACGTAAACAGAACGGACTCATCCGGCTCGATCGGTCCGACATAGAAATAGTCATAGGTGATCTTGCTTGTACCACTGGCTGCGCCCTTGATGTTATTGAAGAACGCACGAAGCGCCTTGACCTCGCCGGAGAAATTGTTTAACGGAAGCGTTGCGATATAGTAGCCCTGATTGTTGACATCGTCCAGGTCGAAATAGTAATACGATGCCTTCGGGCTGTTAGAGTCGTCGTAATAATAATACAGCGCAAATTCAGCAGACTTCGAAGTATCCGCAATGGCGACATTGTCGAGCTTGAAGCGCACCTGACAGTACGCGTTTTCGCTGGCAGTGTATTTCAGCGGAATGTCATTCCAGCCTGCGCCGGTTCTGATATAGTGATAGTTCACCGTACTTCCGCTAATATCAATGGTCATTGCACCGTTCGAGATCGATTTTGGATCGTTGGAGTACCAAGTATCGGTTGTGCTGAAATCCAAGCCGCCGTAAATCGGAAGATCGTAGCGTTCCCGGTTCTCCGTTGTCGGTGCAAAGTCAAAGAGCAAGTAGTGATCATCCGGCTGGAAGGAGAAGCTGTCAAAATGGATCAGCTCCCGATCCTTAGGTCCTGCTGCCTGCACGATAATCGTATGACTGCCCGATGGTACCGTGATCTTGAATGCGGTTTCCAAATTGACACAGCTGCCGCTAACGGGAACCGTGCAGCTTGCAAAGCACTTTGACGAGCTGATGCTGTCAATATAGAAATTCAGAGTGGTGTTCTCTTGCAAGCCCTGCGCTCTGAAATAGAGCGTATCCTCAGAGCCGGTGAAGGTCACATTTCGGTATTCCAGATAGTCACCGTTGTGCATGCCCTTGACAAGCTTGTTGCGATTGATATTTGCAGCCTCGTTCATGTAGATGCCGGAGGTTTCATGATTGTAGGCGCTGAAGCTTTCGGCTTGGAAAATTTCCGTTGTGGAACGTGTACGGTTGTATTGGTACATGAATGCAGCCAATTCATCGGGTCTGTCCGTCATGATACCGTCAAAGCCCATGCTCAAATAATAAGCCCACGTTGCTTCATCATCGTTTCTGCCGCCGCAGAAGCCCGGACCTGTGGTGGAGGCATAGAGATCGATGTTGTTTGCCTTGCAGAAGGGGGCATATGTAGAGACGATGCTTGCCTCGTAGCTTGCGGCATTCGCTGCACCGTAGGTGATCTCAACCGCCTTGAGATAACTGCCGTTATCCAAATGATTTTGCAGATTTGTCGTATTCGGGCTGCCGACAACATACATGAAGAAGATGGAATTTTTCACATCATCTGCCGTGATCGTATCGCTCGGATACGCACTGTTCCAAGCACTCGCAGCAGCCGCTGCCCAGGTGTTGAGCGTTTCGGGTGTTTGGGAAATTTTGAACATTGCATTGTCGAGCATGCCCTTTTCTCTGAGCAGCTTATACGTTGCAACGAAGATCGTCTGATTGCTGGACTTGTCCAACGTCAGCATCGTATTCGGACCGTATTTTTTGAGCAGATCCAGTGTATCGTCCAAACGGGCGATGGCATGTGTGCCGCCCTCTGTTGCCGCAGCGCCGTAATGCGAGGCATAATTCGGCAAAGAATTCAAAATTGCCGCCTGTGAAGCGGTCAACAGGTAGCCGTTCTCGTCACCCGTTCCCAAACCGGTCACGAGCTTTGTGGACTTCAGCGTGCTCCAGGTCAACGAGGAAATGGTGCCTGTGCTCGTGGTGCAGCGGTTGATGGTTGTGTCGTGACTGAGAACCACAACGCCGTCAGAGGTGATCATGATGTCGATCTCCGCAGCGTCAATGCCGAGCATAATGTTGTCATAAATGGAAATCAGTGAGTTCTCCGATGAATTCTTCCACGCTGCTCTGTGGGAAAAAGACAACGGAATGTTGTTCTCGTACTTACCGAGCGCATTTTGTGCGCCGTAACCCGATGGGGAGAGCTCCATATCCATGTCGATCTCATCCAAAAGATTGGAAGATGCGGTGCCTGCCCTTGTTGCGGCACGCTCTTCTTCGGCGGCAAATGCCCCCAAAGGCAGCAAGCCTAAGATCATTCCCAATGTCAGCAGGACACTGAGCATGCGGACAGCAAAGCTTATGTGTTTCATAGTCATACCTCCGTCTGTTTGTTATCATTTTTATTATAACATTTCTTTGAAGCTTTTCAATAGAAAATATAAAAACTCCCATAACTTTTGCGAACACGGGACTTGCGATATTGATTTATAGTAAAGTTGGGGGTGTTACTATGACATATGGCTATGTACGCGTATCAACAAAGGAACAAAACGAAGATCGACAGGTGATTTCCATGCGGGAATTTGAAGTCGATAAAATCTACATGGACAAGCAATCCGGAAAGGATTTTGAGCGCCCGCAATATCAAAGGCTCATCAAAAAGCTGAAGTCTGAAGACATTCTTGTGATCAAGAGTATCGACAGACTTGGTAGGAACTATGAGGAAATTTTGGAGCAGTGGCGCATCATCACCAAGGAAAAACGGGCGGCGATCGTGGTTTTGGACATGCCGCTTTTGGACACACGCAAAAATAAAGACCTGACAGGCACACTGATTGCGGATATCGTTCTGCAATTATTATCTTATGTTGCGCAAACCGAACGGGAATTTATCCGTCAAAGGCAGAAAGAAGGCATCGCCGCAGCACTTGCCCGAGGAGTGAAATTCGGCAGAGAACCTATGAAAAAGCCGCCCGGATACGATGCAGTGAAGGCAATTTGGGCATCGGGCGAAATTTCGGGCAGAGAGGCGGCAAGAAGGCTCAATATCTCGCATTTTACATTCAGAAAATGGATGATTCGGGAAAAAAGTGGTTGAAAAAGTCCACTTTCGATTCCACGGGTATTGACAAAAAAATGGATGGTTTATACCGATAATGTCATGTAATGGTTGTAAAATTCCAATAGATTACAAAGTGTACTTTCATATCCAACCGGAGCGTTAGGGACATTGTTTTTTGACGTTTTGCCGCTGCAGAAACTATAAATTGAGAGGAGACCGTTATGAAAACGAAAAAACTGACAGCAATGCTGCTTTGTATGGCAATACTGCTGTCCATGTTCCCGCTACCGCAAGTCAGCGCTAATTCCGAAACTGATATCGCCTACGCCGTTGAGGGCGGCAAGTTCGCTCCGAATGCAAGCTGCACCATAGGTCAAATCGTGACCTTCCTCTACAGAGCAATTGCATAAAACAAGCAATTGAACAGAATCTAAAGAATGGCTGCTGCAAGGCAAAAACCTTGCTGCAGCTTTTGCGCTGTATTTTTCAAATTCCGATTTATCGGTGAGATTATCGTTTTACGCTGGGAGGGTCATGACCCTCCCGTGTGCAGGAACGATCGTAATTGTTGATAATTATCGTAAAATATTACGTTTTCACATTGGTTTGTTGCGAAATTTTACCGTTTTCTGTGCGGGAGGGTAGCGAAGCGGAGGGAGCGGTAGTGAATGACAGCCCGGTGGGCTGTCAGAGCCGCGACCTGACCGAGCCGCAGCGAGACCATGACCCTCCCCTAC
>SVKY01000026.1 GCA_015068235.1 Oscillospiraceae bacterium | reverse complement strand
CCGGCGAATACCGTGTCAAGAACGTCATGGTCGCAGGCGAACCCCTCGATCTTGAGGCAACCTACAACCTGGCAGGCTACAACTACACCCTGCGTGATCTGGGCGACGGCTTTGCAATGTTCGACGGTGCTGTCAATGTCCTTGACTATGTCATGGAAGACTACCTCGTACTTGCAAACTATGCTGCCTCCTTCCCTGTAGAAGGCGAACTGCCCACCATCAAGGCTGACAACTCCGTCCTCGGCGCTAACTACGGCGACATCAACGGCGAAGGCAGAATCGAGATCATCGCTGAGGATCCCAACGTCGAAGAATACTTTGCAATTTACAACGACGCAAACGCTAAGGCTATGACGAGCGAGATCAGCACCTACACCAGCTCCTCCGGCTCTACCAAGGATCAGTTCGTTTCCGCCGCAGCTACCCTGAACGCTGAAAACAAGCTGAGAACCGAGGCTACCAACATCGCACTGTTCAAGATCGAGACCGTTGGCGGCGTCACCTCCTTTATCACCGAGGACGGCAAGTATCTGTTCTGTGACGGCACCAACATGGCGCTTGTTGACGAAGCAAATGAGTACACCGAGTTCGTTCTTGAGGAGACTGAAGGCGGCTACTTCATCCGTCTGGCAAACTTCCTCTACAATGGCGAAAAGGCGCAGTACATCGAATACTACAAAGAAGTGTTCACCGTTTTCGGCATGGGCACTGACACCTCCATCTACACCTTCACCTTCCGTGAGATCGGCGAAATCGTTGTCCCCTGTGATCACGTTTGGAATGATGGCGAAGTGACCCTGGAGGCAACCTGTACTGCTCAGGGCGAGATCACCTACACCTGCACCGTGTGCGGCGAGACCAAGATCGAGACGATCCCCATGATTGATTGTGTTGATGAAGATTCCGATGGCTTCTGCGATACTTGCGACAGAGACCTCAACAACGTTCTGCCCGAGATCGACTTTGCCGATCTGAAGGACGGCGACGTCATTGCGATCGTTGTTCACACCAGCCCCGAGATGACCGACAAGGATTTTGTTCTGCTGAGCAACTTCGGCGCAACGCCTGCAAGCAATGCTGCTGAGTTTGACGGCACCTTCAACGAAGCCATGTATTGGACGGTCAAGATCGTGGACGGTCAGGTTTACCTGTACTGTGGCGACGGCGTTGGTCTGTACGCGATCGATAACAACAACGGTCTGCGCGCAGACGCTGAGGCAGCGGCCATCACCATGGTTGACGGCTATCTGAGCCTAAGCGATCCCAGCGGCAACGTTCGTTACATCGGCGTTTACGACAACAACATGGGCGACATGTCCGTTGTTTCTTCCCCGAACTTCCGTTGCTACAAGAACACCACCAACAACACCAAGGATCAGACCACCACACTCTACAAGATCGGCTGATTTTAACAATCGCATAAAACACCAAAGAGGCGCTGCTTTCGCAGCGCCTCTCGTTATATTGTAAAGCCAATTTTTTACCAAACAACAACTGCCGTTCCGAACGGAATCGTGTCGTAGATATATTCCGCATCCACATCGCTCATACGGATGCAGCCGTGCGACAGAGGAATGCCCAAACGCTCGTCAAAGTGACTTCCGTCAAAATTATAGAGCGTGGAATGGAATGCGGTATCGCCGTAGAAGCCCGTGGCGGTATAAACCATGTAATAGTCAAAATACCACGAACCATAGTGCGCCTCGACCTCATAAACACCCTGCGGAGTGGGGGTGTTATTTGCGCCGCTGCTGCACATGAAGGTCTTAAACACCTTCCAATTGCCCTTCGAGCCAGTGAAAATAATTACTCGCTGGGTGTAACGGCTGATCCAAATCAGATATTCCGTCTGAGAGGCATACTGATTGAGGTTGACAAAGCCCTCCTTGGTCGCATCGGAATAATCCAGATCGCTGTCCCAAGTGATGACTTCTTCATCGGGAATGAAGCAATCCCAACGGTACAACCAACCGCTGCGCTCATTTCCCTCGGCATCGGTAAAGGTGACCTGGAAGGAATCGCCTGCGGGATGGAATTCGTTATAAACCGTAGAGCCCTCCGAAACCTCACCGATCTTGTTGGTCAAATGTTGATCGGAGAAGAGATCGGTATCCTTTTCCACGGTGCAGGGCACTCGCTGGGTCTTGACGGTGTCAAGTGCGGCATCATGCTCCTTGTAATACGACTGATACAGACTGTCATCCAGGCTGTTATAGGAAATATCATAGGTGCAGTTGGCACGGTTTGCAACGATGGTGTCGGCATAGCCGCTGCCCGAGACCTTGGCGTTCATGCCGTCAAGAACAAGGCTTTGCGCAGAGCCTTCGAGCTTCAGCTCGGTATCGGCGGTCATGGAAAGCTCATCTGCACTGCCATCAAAGGTCAGCTTACCGCTGCGAATGGAAACTTCCAGGAAATTGCCGTCTGCCTCCTGCGTGCCGTCGATCTGGCAAAGCTGCATGGCATTTCCTTCATATCTGCAGCCGCTGCCCCAGAGGAATACGGTATCTGCCCTGCCGCCTTCAACCTTACCGCTGCGGGGTGCGCAGACGAGCTTTTTCGTAATCAAGCCGCTCAGATCGGCATCGGTATTTTCGCCCGTGCGCAGGATCAGTGCATCGGTAATTTCCCAATCACCTGCGCTGAACTCAGGCTCTACCGCAGGTCCAACAATGAGTGTGCCTTCCAAATACAGCTCCTCGGGCAGCTCCTCACTGCCACGGTAGAGCACGAAGCCCTCCAAGGGGATCTCTTGCGGCTCGTCAGCAATGACATCGAGGAGGTTATAAAGCAGGCTTGCAACCTCCGCACGGGTGATATAGCCCTGCGGATTGAAAGTGTTATCGCTATAGCCCTTGGCTGCGCCGACCTCCAGCATGGCACACACGCAATCCTTGGAATAGTCATAGAAATAGAAGCTGTCGGCAAACTCCTTCCACGCCTCACGTTCATCGCTGACAATGCCGAATGCACGGGACAAAACCACGATCGCCTGCTCACGGGTGATGGGGTTCATCGGGTGCATGGTTTTATCGGATGTACCGCTGAAAATACCTGATGCGACCGCAGTTGACAACTCTGAGTAGTACCACGCATCTTCGCTGACGTCCTCATACTGCGAAAGATCGGTCGTATCGGTTGCGCCCAAAAGACGCACCAAAACAGCTGCCATTTCCGCACGGGTGATATTGTTGGTCGGGTTAAGGTTGCGATTTTCATCGCCTGCCAAAATGCCGTTTTCCACAGCAAACATCAGTGCGTCTCGGCTCCAATCGTCAGGAAAAATAAAATCCTCCACAGAAACCTTTTCGGCAAATGCCGTCAAAGGCAGCATCGCCACGATCAAAAGCACTGCAATCAAACGAAATACTCTTTTCATACTTCTCTCCTTCATTCATCAAAAAATGCTTCGCACAGGCGGCAAAATGCCTCCTGATCTCTCGAGCCCATCATCTCACGGGCAGAGTGCATCGCCAAGATCGGCACACCGACATCGGCTGCCGGCATCGCCAAGATGGATGATGCCATCGAACCGACCGTTCCACCACCGGGCAGATCAGCACGGTTCATATAGGTCTGCAACGGAATGTCGTGCGCATCGCACAAAGCAGCGATCACGGCGCAGGTCTCCGTCACGGAGGAATATCTGGGCGAACGCTTTAAGGAAACGCCACGGTTCAGAAGCGGTGCATGCGCACCGTCTGCAAATTCCATATGATTCGGATGTGCGGCATGCGCCGCATCGCATGAAAGCAGCATGCCATTCGTGCAGGCATCCAAAAATGCCGCTCTGTCCATGCCGATGGCAAGGGCAATTTTTTCCATAATCACGCTTAGGGTCATGCTGTCACCGCCACGGCGTGTGTTGCTGCCGATCTCCTCGTTGTCGAACAAGATCGCCATATTGATTCCCTTTCCGCTGGTCTTTACCAAGCCATCCAGGGTCGCATGTACGCTCGAAAGGTTGTCCAATCGGGGCGAGGAGATAAAATCTTTTTCAAAGCCGATATATTCTGCCTTCTCTGCGCAGTAGACATACAGCTCGAAGGACAAGATCTCCTCTTTTTCGACCTGAAGCTTTTCCGCAATTTTGCTCAGCAGATACCCGTCCTTGGAAAAGCCGTCCTGCACCGCTCTGCAAATGGGCAGCATATCGACGTTCGCCTTCAGAGGAACGCCCTTGTTGACCTCACGGTTCATGTGAATTGCGAGGTTCGGAATGGTCAAAAGCGGCTGATCCCAAGAGATCAAACGAGCATCAATCTTGCTCGGACGGTCGGCTTTGAGCATGACAACGCCTGCAAGGGACAAAGGTCTGTCCAGCCAAGAGGAAAAAATGCCGCCGCCGTAATTCTCCACGCTCAGCTTGCAGCAGCCGCCTGCAAGCATTTCAGGCTGCGGCTTGATGCGCAGACACGGCCAATCGGTGTGGCTGGCTGCGATGCGGAAATAATCCGCTTCCGAACCAACCGTGAAAGCAGCTAAGAAGGTGCCGCTTTGTACATAGTATTTTCCGCCCTTTTTGATCTCAAAGGGCTTTCCGAGCTCCAGGGAGGAAAAACCGTTTTCCTCCAAAAACTGCGCCGACTGCGCAACGGTATGATAAGGCGAGATCCCGCCGTCTAAAAAACGGCATAAATTTGTATTGTAATCGGACATGATAGCCCTCCTTTTCTCGTTTGCTATGAGTATAACATATATTTCGCCGTCACGCAATGCAATAAAAAATTTTTTCTTCCAATATTGCACCTTGGCAAGAATGATGTTATAATGATTTTGTATCATACCCTCTTGAGCCCCAAATCCCGATTTATCGAGTTGTTGGCTGCGTTTTGACACCGTAGGGGCGCACGACTCTGTGCGCCCGTGCAGGCACTTCGTGTGGGCGGACAGAGTCGTCCGCCCCTACAATTTGAAAAACAAAACTCACCGATAAATCGGAATTTAGCGAATATTTCGGGGCAGAGGGAGTTTAGAAAGGAGAACAATTATGGGTCTTATCAAAGCAGGCATTGGCGCCCTCGGCGGCGTACTTGCCGATCAGTGGAAGGAATATTTCCTCTGTGAGGCGATCGACAAGGATATCCTTGTTGTCAAAGGCAAAAAGCAGGTCTCCGGCAGAAGCTCCAACACCAAGGGCAGCGATAACATCATTTCCAACGGCTCCGGTATCTCTGTTGCCGACGGTCAGTGCATGATCATTGTCGAGCAGGGCAAGATCGTTGAGGTCTGCGCAGAGCCCGGTCTTTATACCTACGACAAATCCTCAGAGCCCAGCATTTTCTCGGGCTCTCTGGGTAAGAGCATCATCGACACCTTCAAGTCCATCGGCAAGCGCTTTACATACGGCGGCGACACCGGCAACGATCAGCGTGTTTATTACTTCAACACCAAGGAGATCATGGACAACAAGTTCGGCACACCGACACCCATCATGTTCCGTGTGGTCGATAAGCGCATCGGCTTGGACATGGATGTCGATCTGCGCTGCAACGGTATTTATTCTTATAAGATCGTCGATCCGCTGCTGTTCTATACGAACGTCTGCGGCAATGTTTCCGAGGAATACCCGAGAAGCGAAATTGACAATCAGCTCAAGACCGAGTTCATTAACGCATTGCAGCCGGCGCTGGGCAGACTGGTTGACTTAGAGCTGCGTCCGAGCGAGATCAGCCGCCATGTCAACGAGCTGGCAGATGCCGTCAACGCAGAGCTTGCCGAAAAGTGGGGCAAGACACGTGGCTTGCAGGTCGTGTCGATCTCAATGAATCCGCCCTCGATCCCGACCGAGCAGGCAGATGCGATCCGTCGAATTCAGACCCTGAGCAACCCGACCGCTGCTGCCGCAACCCTGGTCGATGCGCAGGCTGAGGCAATGAAGACCGCTGCCGGCAACCCCAACGGCGCTATGATGGGCTTTATGGGCATGAATATGGCGCAGGGCGCAGGTGGCTTGAATGCGCAGAATCTTTACAATATGGGCATGCAGCAGCAACAGATGCAGCAGGCAAGCGCACCTGCTGCCGATGGTTGGAAGTGCTCCTGCGGCGCAAATGCACAGGGTAAGTTCTGCATGGAATGCGGCGCGAAGAAGCCTGAGGCGAAGCCGTCTGCGGATAGCTGGAAGTGCGCTTGTGGCGCAGTTGTGCAAGGCAAATTCTGCCCCGAATGCGGCGCAAAGAAGCCCGAAGACGGTTGGAAATGCGCCTGCGGCAAGGTGAACAAGGGCAAATTCTGCCCCGAGTGCGGCGCTAAGAAGCCAGCGGACGCACCGCTATACAAGTGCGATAAGTGCGGCTGGGAGCCTGCCGACCCGAAGAATCCGCCCAAATTCTGCCCCGAATGCGGCGATATCTTCAACGACAGCGATATCAAGTAATTAATTGTAAATTCCGATTGATCGGTGAGTTTCATATTTGCGCAGGTCAAAGCCTTCTCATCAAAGAGAAGCCTTAGCCTGTGCAAACTGAAAGATAAATCGGAATTTAACAATGAATTGGAAAAGGAGTTGATAGCTTGGACACAATGCTACAGTACAAGTGCCCCTGTTGCGGTGGTCAGGTCGAATTTGACAGCCGCTCGCAACAAATGAAGTGCCCTTACTGCGACAGCGAGTTTGATTTGGAATCCCTCAAAGCCTATGACGAATCCTTGCATCAGGAAATGCCCGAAGATCAGATGCAATGGGACACCTCGGGCGGCTCCGAGTGGTCCGGTGCTGAGGCTGCCAACATGAACATTTTCGGCTGCCAAAGCTGCGGCGGCGAGATCATTGCCGAGGCGACCACAGCGGCGATGCACTGCCCGTATTGCGGCAATCCCGTCATTTTTATGGGCCGCTTGGCAGGAGAATTGAAGCCTGATCTTGTCATTCCCTTCCAGCTCGACAAGGAGGCTGCCAAGGCAGCTTTGAGAAAGCATCTTGAGGGCAAGACCCTTGTTCCCAACGCCTTCAAGGACGAAAATCACCTTGACGAGATCAAGGGTGTTTACGTTCCGTTCTGGCTGTTTGATGCCGAGGTCGATGCGAATATCCGCTACCACGGCACGAAGATCCGTGTTTGGAGCGACTCAAATTACAATTACACCGAAACTCGTCACTATGCCCTGTTGCGAAGCGGTCAGATTGCCTTTGACAGCGTTCCCGTGGACGGCTCTGAGAAAATGGCAGATGATCTGATGGAATCCATTGAACCGTTCGATCTTTCCAAGGCGGTGGATTTCCAAACGGCATATCTGTCGGGCTATTTGGCGGACAAATACGACATTTCCTCCGAGCAGAGCATTGATCGCGCCAACGCTCGCATTCGTCGCAGCACCGAAGAAAGCTTTGCCGCAACCACGGCAGGCTATAGCTCTGTCGTACCAGAGCGCAGCAGCATTCGGCTGAATAACGGCAAGGCAAAATATGCCCTTTACCCCGTTTGGCTGCTCAATACGAGCTGGAACGGTCAGAAATTCACCTTCGCCATGAACGGTCAGACAGGCAAGTTTGTCGGTGATCTGCCCATGGATAAGGGAAAATATTGGAAATGGTTCGGAATTTGGACCGCAATTTTGTCCGTTTGTACATTCCTTGGCATCGAGCTGTTACAGTGGCTCGAGATATTGTAAGGAGGTGCCGAGATGAAACGACTAATTTCGATCCTTTTGGCACTGACGCTCTGCCTTGCACTGATTTTTTGTGTGCGGGCGGCAGATAACGACCTTTTGGTCGATGATGCGGATCTTTTGACCGATACGCAGGAAAAAACTCTGCGTGAAAAGCTTGCAAGAATTTCAAGCGAGCAGGATTTTGACGTGGTCATCGCAACAACCGATGCACTAACGCATTCGGATATTTTGGAGCATGCCGAGGATTTTTACGAGGACGGGAACTATGCCGAAGACGGTATCATTTTCGTCTGCTTAGCGGCGGAAACGCCTCGTTACGGCTATGTTGTTTTCGGTGACGGTAACGATATTTTTGACGATCCTGCCATGGATGATCTGGATGCAGCGTTCAGGCCGTCGTTCTACAGCGGCAATTTTAACGGCGCATTTACCGCCTTTGCCGATGAAGCTGAGAAGATCGTAGCCGACTATAGCGCTATCTCCGTCGGAACAATCCTGATTTCGATCATTATTGGCGCAGTTTTGGCGCTTTTGATCCCGATGGCGACTCTAAAGGGGCAGCTCAAGAGTGTGCGTATGCAGCCGCAGGCGTCTAACTATGTCCGCCGAAACAGCATGGTTTTGACGCAGGACAGAGATTTGTACCTCTATCGCAATATCACCCGAACCGCCAAACCGAAAAACAATTCTTCAAGCGGCGGCACACGAACCACCTCCGGTGGCAACCGTGGCAGAAGCGGCTGATCTCCCAAATAAAAAAGCTGCCCCATCTCGTGTGGGGCAGCTTTTTTGCGCATCAAGAATTAAAATCATCGCCGTATTCCGATGGATCGGGTAGTATTATTCTACTTTTTTCTTTTTGAGTTGTCAAGTTTTGGCACAGAAATTCCTTGCAAAGGCGCTATTTTTTGGTATAATAAATTTATCACATGAAATGAGGCAGGATTATGTTGGAACAAAGCGTCATTCAAAATTACATTGCCATACTGCAAGAGGAGCTGGTGCCTGCGACAGGCTGCACCGAGCCGATCGCCATTGCCTATTGTGCGGCGAAGCTCAGGGAATTATTAGGCTGTATGCCCGAGCGTATCGAAGCCGCCTTGAGCGGAAATATCATCAAAAACGTAAAAAGCGTTGTCGTACCCAACACGAACGGCAGAAAGGGCATTCGCCCTGCCATTGCCGCCGGCATGGTCGCAGGCGATTCGTCCAAGGAGTTACAGGTTATCTCCGAACTGATGGAGCATGAGCAAGCTCTGATCACCGATTTTTTGGACAAGGTGCACATCGATATTACTTGCAGCGCCTCGAATTGCAAGCTCGATATCGACCTGACCGCCTATGCAGGCAAGCATCAGGCACGTGTGCGTATCACGAACCATCATACAAATGTTGTCCACCTGTCCAAGGATGGTAATGTTCTTCTGGAAATGCCCATCGTGGAGGCATCGGAGGAAAAGCTGACGGACAAAAGCTGCTTGAACGTGGAAAATATCATTCGTTTTGCCGACACAGTGACACTGGAGCCAATCCGTTCTTTGTTAGAGCGGCAGATCGAGTGCAACAGTGCGATTTCTGAAGAGGGCTTAACGGGCAAATGGGGCGCTCAGATCGGTAGAATTTTGCTCGATGATTATCCCAACGATGTCAAGCAGGCTGCCAAAGCCTATGCCGCAGCCGGCTCCGATGCGAGAATGAGCGGCTGCGAAATGCCGGTCGTGATTCTCTCAGGTTCGGGCAATCAGGGCATTACCGCCTGCATGCCCGTGGTCGTTTACGCCAAGCACATCGGTGCAAGCCATGAGCAGCTTTTACGAGCACTCATTGTCTCCGATCTCATCACCGTTCACCAAAAAAGCGGTATCGGCAGACTTTCTGCCTATTGTGGTGCCATTTCGGCAGGGGTCGGCGCCGGTGCGGGTATTTGCTATCTGCTCGGCGGTGGATTTTCCGCCGTTGCGCATACCGTGGTCAATGCCGTCGCCATTTTATCGGGTACGATCTGCGACGGTGCGAAGCCGTCCTGCGCCGCAAAAATTGCCGCCGCTGTCGATGCAGGCATTTTGGGCTATCAAATGTACCTGCACCACAAGGAATTCAGAAGCGGTGAGGGCATTGTTGCCGATTCCGTCGATGACACAATCGCCAATGTCGGCTTGCTTGCGCAGGATGGCATGCGCCAAACCGATCGCACCATTTTGCGCATCATGCAGGACGAAAAGTGCGTGTGACCAAATTGAATGATCCCCACGAAAGCTATGCTTTTGTGGGGATTTTTTCAGCGTTGATATATCGTAAAAACATCCTCTAACTCGTAAAATAGCGTATAGCCACGGGCTTCGAGAAGCTTGGTTAGATTTTCATAACCGTCATATATATCGGGCGAGGAATTGTAGGACGCATATTCATTTCTTGCATTGATCTGCAAAACAACATAATCCGTGCTGAAAAGCTGTTCGCTCGTGCAATGCAGGACATCATACAAAATTTCACGCTGCGCCAAATGCGGCGTATAAAAAGCAGTCGCCGTGACGGATGCGCCCTCGGGCACGACCTCAAGGGCTGTGCGAATTTCGTCGTAATGCGCCTGATTTTTTTCATACCGCTCGATCGAACGCTCGGCAACGGGCAATACTGTTTCATGAAAAAAGCCCATGCCGAGAATCAGCGCCGCACACAGAGGTATGACCTGCAAGCTTTTTTTCGGAAGATCTGCCGCATTGACCACCGTCAGGTACATCAGGCAGGCAAGCGGTCCGTAGCAATATTGGAAAAATATGCTGTGCTGATAGGTGTAATCCGACATAAGATTGACCAAAAAATAGGGGATCAGGAGCAAAAATCGGCTGTATTTTCTTGTGATCAACGGCAAAAATGCCAAGGGCAGCATAGTTTGCAGGATGAAGTTGAGCTTTTGTGGCTCAAAGGCTTCAAAAAGCGCCTTCATCGGGCACAAAATGACTGCCTTGATTACCGTCATCAGAGAACTTGAGCCGTCGTACATATAGTTTTCGTAGCGATAGCTCATCACGCCGTCACCGACATTCTGCAGATAGGCAGTGACCGCAAAAAACCAGATCAGCGAACCGACTAAAAGCGCAAGGGCGGTATAGCGCTGCTCTTTTTTTGCCAAAAACAGCCACAGAGCGATCACGGCGACATAAACCGCCGCATCCTCCTTGACCATGAGCGTCAGGAGAGCAAAGACCGCCGTAAGCTTTATATTTTTGGCATCGATGGCATAAAACAGCCACAAAATCAGTGGTGTCAGGAAGCAATTTTCGTGCAAATCATAGCTCACGCCGCCGCTGAATGCAGGAAAAACGAGCAAAACGGCGCACAAAAGAACTCGGATCGGCTCACCCAAGCCGTGCAACCGACCGAGCTTCCACAGCGGAATGACCGCCGATGCCAAAATTGCCGCCTGCAAAATTTGCAGCGTCGCAGGGCTCGGAAACAGCCAATAAAACGGCAGCATCAGATAGTAGATCGGGGACATATGTACATGAAAATGTGAAAGCATCTTGCTGCGCTCCAGGGTCGTCATCGGTGCACCCGCGGATTTCATGCTGTGGAACATTTGGGCAAAAATGCCGAAATCATAGGTAGAATTGACGAAGCTGTAGAGTCTGCAAACGGTCCATGCACTCACAAAGGCAAAAAACACAGCCGCCATGATGAAAGTGACAACATGCCAGCGCTTTTTCCCCTTCGGTGCAATTTTTGGCGCACACTCCGGCGCAGCACCGAATACAGCATAAACCACTAAAATCGCAAGCACGATCATGCACACCGCAAGAAAGCCCCATGAAAACGAGGCGATCAAGCACGACGCCGCAAATAGGGCAAAAACCCCGACCGTCAACCACCGCTCAAGTTTTGCATCGAGCCTGAATGCCTGCAAAAGCGCACCGCCTGCCGCAGTGAGAAGCACCACACGCACAAGGGACATTTCCGCTAAGCCCAAAACGCCGTCTAAGCTGCGCAGAGCGCTTGGCAAAAGGAAAAATTCCACCGTTGCGGCAAGCATCCACGCAAGCAGCACACGGCGAATCGCATCACCCATATTCAGGGGATAAAATTTTTTCAAAAGCTTCATTTCTTTCGAACCTTTCTTCTCTCGGAAACGAAAAATCCATGTTGCTTCTCATTATAGCGCTTTTTGCAGAAAATACAAGCTGCATTTTGGGATTCATAGACTCAATTCATTGTCGTCAGAAACAATCCCTTGGGTCATTGCTTCGGTAATCACAATAATATTTTCTTCATCTTCCGAAATGATAGCTTCTTCTGCACTGCATTGTGCATCTATTAGAATTGAAATTGCTTTTTCCATTGCACGGAATAGTTTGTAATACTGCGATCTGTAGTCTGGCATATTATCACCTCAAAAATATTTTAGGACATATTGTCCAAAAAGTCAATAGTCCTATTTGTCCTAAGTTAAAATATTTTCGGGTGATAAAACATGAAGCTTCGGATCCGGGACATGCGTGAGGATCGAGATATGACACAGGCGCAAATTGCCGAGTATCTGCATTGCGATCAATCGCTTTATTCCAAATATGAGAGGGCAGAGCGTGCCTTGCCGTTAGAGTATGCCGTCAAGCTGGCACAGCTGTATCATACCAGCGTGGACTATCTACTCTGCCTGACCGACCACACTGCGCCATATCCAAAGAAATAAAACAACCGCTTGCTTTGCCGCAGGCGGTATTTTTCGCACCGGGACGGCAGGATTCTTTTCAAAGATTTACATAATTTTGAAAAAATTCTTGACAATCGTCGAGATAGACAGTACAATAAACGGTGGATTAGTATGGTCTTTTCTGCGCAAGGGGTGGCGCAGACAGACGTTGCTTTATCTTTGGGCGTGTAATTTTCGCCCTCGCAGAACCCAAATTTTGATTAGGAGGTGTATTCGTAAGGATATGGCATGGTATATTTGGGCTATTATCGTAGCCGTTGCAGCCGTAGTTTTCTTCTTCCTCGGCATCATGTACCGCAAGAAGATCGCTGAACGTGAGATCTCCAGTGCGGAGGCTGAAGCAACCCGCATCATCAACGACGCCATCAAGAGTGGCGAAGGCAAGAAGCGTGAGATGCTCCTTGAGGCAAAGGAAGAGATTCATAAAAACCGTACAGAATACGAAAAGGAAGTCAAAGAGCGCAGAAGCGACCTGCAGAAGCAGGAGCGCCGCCTGCAGCAGAAGGAAGAATCTTTGGATAAGAAGATCGACGCCTTCGAGCGCAAGGAAGAGGAGCTTCACAAGCGTCAGGCTGCCGTTGCAGCAACACAGGATGAGGTCAATCTCATCAAGAAGAGTCAGCTCGAAATGCTGGAGAAGATTTCCGGCTTAACACAGGAGGATGCCAAGAGCTATTTGCTCAAGACCCTGGAGAACGATTGCCGCCATGAGGCTGCCATCAAGCTCAAGGAAATTGAAGCCGAAACCAAGGAAAATGCAGACCGTATGGCACGTGAGATCGTCTCCATCGCCATTCAGCGCTGCGCTGCCGATCATGCCGCTGAGGCTACCGTTTCCGTCGTCGCTCTGCCGAATGACGAGATGAAGGGTCGCATCATTGGCCGTGAGGGCAGAAATATCCGTACATTGGAGTCCATTACGGGCGTTGATCTGATCATCGACGATACGCCCGAGGCAATCACCGTCTCTTCGTTTGATCCCGTGCGCCGTGAGATCGCCCGTTTGGCATTGGAGAAGCTCATTGCTGATGGCAGAATCCATCCGACCCGCATCGAGGATCTGGTCGAGAAGTCTCGTAAGGAAGTTGACCGTGTGATCAAGCAGGAGGGTGAACGTGCTACGTTTGAAACCGGCATCATCAACCTGCATCCCGAGCTGATCAAGCTGCTCGGTCGTCAGAAGTACCGTACCTCTTACGGTCAGAACGTTTTGAATCATTCCATCGAGGTCGCTCATATTTCCGGCTTGATCGCAAGCGAGATGGGCGTGGATGTCACCATGGCGAAGCGTGCAGGTCTTTTGCACGACTTGGGCAAGTCCGTTGACCACGAGATGGAGGGCAGCCATGTCCAGTTGGGCGTTGAGCTTGCTCGTAAGTATCACGAATCTGCCGATGTGCTGCATGCCATCGAGGCGCACCATAATGACGTTGAGCCGCATACGGTCATTGCTTGCATCGTTCAGGCAGCCGATGCCATTTCTGCGGCACGTCCCGGCGCAAGACGTGAAAATGTTGAGAATTATATCCGCCGTCTTGAGAAGCTCGAGGAGCTGACCGGCACTTACCCCGGTGTCGATAAGTCCTATGCGATCCAGGCAGGTCGTGAGGTTCGTATCATGGTCAAGCCTGAGGAGGTCAGCGAGGACAACATGGTCCTGATGGCACGTGAAATTGCCAAGAAGATCGAAGCGGAGCTGGAATATCCCGGTCAGATCAAGGTCAATCTGATCCGAGAGACCAAGGCTACCGAATACGCAAAGTAAAAATTATCGCCTGACACAAGAAATTGTGTCAGGCGTTTTTTACTGCAAAAGCTCAAGAACGCCGTTGCGCAATCGGTACTGACTGTCACACTGCTGCGCCAAAAACGTGTCGTGCGTGACCACGATCACTGTTTTTCCGTGCTTGTGCGCCAGCTCCTGCAACAGCGCCAGGACCGCGTCGGCATTTTCTTCATCCAAATTGCCCGTCGGTTCATCGGCTGCAATAATCTTTGAATCCGCCGCTAAGCAACGAGCAATCGCAACTCTCTGCTGCTCGCCACCTGAAAGCTTGTTCGGCAGCCTGTGAAAAAGCTCCCGATCAATGCCGACCACGGACAAGTATTCCTGCGCCTTTTTTTCCGCCTCTTTTTTAGGAATTTTAGCAATTTCCATGGGATACATCACGTTTTCAAGCGCCGTCCGTGTCGGAAACAATAAATATGATTGTGCGATCGTCGCAGCCTCCGTGCGGCGATAATCATCAAGCATCGATTTTTTCAGCGGCTCACCATTGTATAAAATCTGTCCCTGATTTGGCACATCCAAGCCCGACAGCAAATACAAAAGAGTGCTTTTTCCTGCGCCCGAACGACCGCAGATCGCAGTAAGTGTCCCTTCAGGGAAAACCGCATTCACACCGCAAAGAACATCTTTCTTTGCGTTTTTATATTTATAATATACATTTTCAAGCACCAAACGATCCATATTTAATCCTCTCTATCCCCGTAGGCTCTGACCAAATTTTTACCGCACGGCACGATCAGCGTCAATGCGCAAGCCGCAACGCCCGCGCCGATCAGGCGCAAATCCAAGCTTTTCAGGCACCACGCCAAAGCGCCTGCAACAAAAAACATGGGCAGTACGCTCAAAAGCATTTTGAAGAAAACTTTAGCCCTTTTTTCGCCCCACATCAGGTGCAAAAAAATTTCATTTCGAAGTGACAGCGAAAGCAAAATTGCCACGATCACCACCGCCGCACTGAACAGAATTTGAAGCGGCAAATCCAGCATTTCCTGCAAATTGAGCTTGCGCTCCAAGGGCTTTACCGCTTCTTCAAGCGCCCTTGCATTGGTAAAAACGCTGAAATCCTGCGGAGCATTGAGTGTGTCCTCGACCAACGCCTGTACCGTTTCATACTCGCGATTGTAGATCGGGTCAATGCGGAAGAAAAATGCTCGGCAATAGCAAAAATACATCATGTTGGAATTAAAAAGCAGCTTCGGTTCCTTCGGCGCAGACAAAAATGCGTAGTCCGAAACCACGATTGCACCTTCGGATAGCATTCCGTTCGGATCGTCAAACGTACCGATGATCTGCATCGTAAAGGCAGGGCCGTTGGAAATGCCGTCAAACGGATAAAGCGTAAAGCTCTCACCAATCGAAAGCCCCAATTTTTCCATTCTTCCACGCTCCATGAGGCAATCGAGCACCTGCCATGAATGAAATTCGAGCACTTCTGACCCTTTGACACGCAAGCCGTAATGCTCCGCCATGAGAGAAAAGTTGTCCGTTCCGTAAAGAATGCCCCCGATTTCTTCATCGAAGCGATACGGACACTCCATCACACGGCAGCTTTGTTGAATCGGTTCCAGCTCGGCAACCCGATCAGCCGTCAGCGGCAAAAGTTCAAGCTCCATTCCATCGGTAGGATTCAGAAGTTCAAACGTCAGACGGGTGTCCTCATAAAGACGATCGATCTGACGATAGCCCTCTTGCATATTTTTTTGGTAAAACGACAAAAAACAGCTCCCGAACAGCACCGCACAAATCAAAATCAGCGGCAATATCGGTTTTCTGATAATATGCTTCATATAAACCACCCATAAATTCCGATTTATCGAGCTGTTGGCTGCGTTTTGACACCGTAGGGGCGCACGACTCAGTGCGCCCGTGCAGGCACTTCGTGTGGGCGGACAGAGTCGTCCGCCCCTACAATTTGAAAAACAAAACTCACCGATAAATCGGAATTTGAAAACATTTTAATTTTTTAACGGTATCAAAATGCCGTGGCGTTCGGTGCGATTGATCAAAATTCGCATGAATCCATATGCGCAAACGCCGACAAATACAGCCGCCGCACAGATCAAAGGCAAAACATTCGGCATTGAAATTGGCATTGTGACGGACGGAAGTAAATAGCTTCGATAGATCCACCATGCGCAAATGCCTGCAAGCAGCGATCCCGGCACAAATGCAAGGAAAAATCCCGAAACAAAGCAGCCTCTTGCCTCACGACGATAAGCACCGAGCAAGCGCCGAAGCGCATATTCCTTGCGATAGTGCCGATGTGTCAGAATCGCAAAGCCGATGCCGGCGCTCAAAAGCGCCAAAGCTGCGCAAAGGAGCATCAAAATCTGCCTGTCCTGCATGGCAAAAAAGCTGTCCTCGACATCCTTCCAGCCCAAATCGGTGAACTTTAATTTGTAATCATAATCGCTCAAAATCGGCTCAAATTCGCTCATAAATGTGTTGTAGTTCGTTCCGAGCACCCGAAATGAGCAATTATACGGTCTTGCAACCGTCGTTGCTCCCTGCAATGGGATCAAAATATCGCTGACGGAATAAAACAGCGGATCGGAAAAATCCCGTCCGAATTGGTGATAAATGCCGACGATCTCATAGGTTTTTTCCTCCAAGAAGGTCAAAGGCTCTGTCTCGTTTTCCATCGGAAGTCCGCTGTCGTAGCCGTTATTGAGCACAAAGCAACCGTCGGAAACAGAAAATGTGATGCTGTCACCGACACGCAGACGATTTCGCAAAAACATACCTTGGCTGATCATACAAACATTTTTTCCACGGTCGGCTTCGGTCAAGGCCCTGCCCATATCGACATAAATTCTGCCGCTTGCGCCGTAGGGAAGCAAGCTAAGGTCCGAAATTTCTCGCACCGTTGTCTGACCGTTTAGTGTGCAATAATGCTCAAAAATCGGTAAAATCTCGTTTTTTTCCATGAAATTCAGAATAAAATCTTCGGTTTCCTCTGCTGTCAAATTTTCGGGCAAAACGATCAGAGGATGCATCTTGATCGGGCTGTCGGAGTGATCCACACCAAGCTCCTGCCAAACGCTCGGCAAGTTTATACTTGTCCGATCGGTGCGCACAGCGTTATATTCCTCGACAAAATCCCCGATAAAAAAAATTTTTTGCCCTTTTTCAAGCGGTGCTTCGTCACGATGGCGCCGCAAAAAGAGCATCATGCTTGTACGCTTGACGCTGTCACTGCCCCACTGCTTGTCGATGGCAACGGCGTAAACATCGGAAACCAAGGTCGTTTCCTGTGGACGGGATTGGTTGGACAAGACCGTTCCCTCAATAAAATAATGCTGATCCAAGCGCTCGTTGGACATCATAAAATCGGGCACAACAGCAGCGTCGGTCAGCTTTGCTGCAAATGAAGCACGAATTTCTAACTTCTCGACATTTTTTGATGCTTCCAGCGCCGAAATGAGCTCGCTTGGTAACGCCTCGCTGCTTTCACTGCGCAGTGAGCCGACATAGGCATAGGTTTTCAGGCACTGCTGCAGGGCAAGCCCATCAAGGACATATTGCAGCATAAAAACAATTCCCGCCGCTGACAGCAAAGCCAAAAACAGCATGTGCAGCAACGGGTTTTGAATCCGCCGTAACATTTTCGGACGTTTCATGTGATGTTTCCTTAAAAAATTTTTTCGTCAAATTCCGACTTATCGGGTAGGATTAATGAGTAAGGATGAATTCAGAATGACAAAAAACAAAAGTACCGCTATTTTTTTCATTCTTCATCATTACTCTTTAATCTCATCGATAAATCGGAATTTTTATTACATTCTTTCGGGGGCTTCGAAGCCCAGAAGGTCAATACATTCCTCGAGCGCACGTTTGGCAAGGCTGATGAGTGCCAAATAGCTGCGCTTCTTTTCCTCGTCCGTTTCGGTCAAAATACGAGTTTCATGATAAAACTTGTTGACCGCTCCTGCCAGCTCGTAAGCATAGGAGCAGATCACGTTCGGTGCGCTGTCACGGTATGCCATAAGCATCTGCTCGGGCATAGACGAGAGAACCAGCTGCAAATTCTTGGCGCTTTCGTTATTTGCCTCAGAAATCGTGCCGTCGGTCAGCTCCGCACGATTCAAAATCGACTTGATTCTAACGATCGTATAGAGCAGATACGGACCCGTATTTCCCTCAAATGCGGCAAAACGCTCCAAATCGAAAATATAATCCTTAGTCGCCAAGTTGGACAGATCACCGTATTTCAGCGCCGCAACAGCAATGATCTTCGCAGTTTTGTGCGCCTCGGCGGCATCAACGACCTGATTTTCCAAGATTTTTTGTTCGACATAGTTCGTGATATCAGCAATCAGCGTTTCCAAACGCATCACGCCGCCATCACGTGTCTTGAAGGGCTTGCCGTCCTTGCCGTTCATGGTTCCAAAGCCGACATGCTCCAGTTCGACATGTTCAGGCACAATGCCGCTCTTTCTTGCCGCACGGAATACCTGCTCAAAGTGCAGATTTTGGCGCTTATCGGTCAGATAAAAGAGCTTATCAGGCTTGAAATCCTGCATTCTCTGCACAATGGTCGCAAGGTCAGTGGTGGCATACAGGGTAGCTCCGTCGCTCTTGACAATGATGCAAGGAGGAATCTCCTTCTTATCGCCATCTTCGGCAACTTCGATGACCTTTGCGCCGTCACTTTCCTGCAAAATACCCTGTTTTTCGAACATTTCGATCATCGGCGGAATGTAGGGATCTGCATCGCTTTCACCCATCCAAACGTCAAAATCAACATTCAAATTAGCATAATTACGCTTCAAGTCCGCAACCGAAACTCGCATGATATGCTCCCAAAGGGCATAATAACCACGCTTGCGGTTCTGCAGTTCATAAGTCGCCGCATGCGCCTTTTCGGCAAAATCGGCATCGACCTTGCTCTTGCCCGAAGCGAATGGATAAATTTCCTCCAGCTCGGAGATGGTAAAGGGCGCTTGCTCAGGATACTCGCCCGTAAACACGTCATCAAAATAGGGAAGATCGGGCTTTCTTTCCTTCAGCTCTGCAATGATCAAGCCCATCTGCAAGCCCCAGTCGCCCATGTGGATATCGCCAACGACGGTGTCTCCGAAATAGCGATAAATGCGTTTGACGCTCTCGCCGATGATGGCAGAACGCAAATGTCCGATGTGCAAGGGCTTTGCAACGTTCGGTCCGCCGTAATCGACCACGACGGAGCGGGATTTTTCGCATTTCGGTGCGCCAAGACGGTCATTTTCACGCAAAACGTTCAAATATTTCGACAAAAAATCCTCATGCACACGCAGATTGATAAAGCCGGGATTGACCGCCTCAGCGGAAGAAAAGACCTCGTTATCGAGCTGCGCAACGACATCATTTGCGATCATAATGGGCGCCTTGCGAGCGGTTTTTGCTAAGGGCATGGCGCCATTGCACTGAAATTCGCACAGATCGGGACGGTTCGAGACCGTGACGTTGGCGTAGCTATTGTCATAGCCTGCAGCTGTGAACGCCTTTGCAAGTGTTTTTGATAAAATATCTAAAAATTTTTCCATGAATTTCTCCTTCTCGGAACAAGCCCGATTCTTTGATCCAATTTTTTGCCGGACAAGCGCAAAATTCCGATTTATCGGTGAGTTTCGTATTTTGAATTGTAGGGGCGGACGACTCTGTCCGCCCTGTGTAGGCACTTCATGTGGGCGGACAGAGTCGTCCGCCCCTACTACGGTTGTAACGTCTAAAACTTTATTTTACAGACAGCTAAGGCTTCTCATTGAGGAGAAGCTGTCAGCGCAGCTGACTGATGAGGTGTGCAGAAAAAGTTTCGTTTTTGTGATAGTTTTCGGCAAATTCGAAACCTTTCCACCTCATCCGCCCCTTCGGGGCACCTTCTCCTCAAGGAGAAGCCTTAGCCTGTGCGATCTGCTCGACAAATCGGAATCTATCAGCGTTTTTTGGCAAGTGGGGTGGAGCGTTCCTGCTGTTCCTGCAAGCCCATGATGATACGATTGGACACCAAATAGCCGTTTTCTGTCAGCTTCCAGCAGTTATTTTCAAATTTTGCATAGCCCTTTTCCGCAAATCGCTCGAGCATTTGCGCAAGCGGCTCAAACGGCATCAAATATCGCCGTTCATATTCCTCGGCGTTGATGCCGATATTCGTGCGCAAGCGCAGCATCACATATTCGCCTGCTCGCTCACGGTGCGGAATCGTCTCGCATTCGGACAAAACCTGTCCCTTCTTAGCGATCGCATCGATATAACCCTGCAGGTCACGCACGATCGTATAACGCTTGCCGGCAAAATCCGATGCTGCTGTCGGACCGAAGCCGATATATTCGCCGCCGGTCCAATATTTCAAATTGTGCCTTGATTCGAAGCCTTTTTTACAAAAATTGGATATTTCATAATGCTCATAGCCGTATTCCGCAAGCAACCTGCAAGCGGCAAGGTACATATCTGCCTGCGTATCATCATCGGGCAGACCTGCACAATCCTTGTAATTCCAAAGCGGTGTGCCTTCCTCGACCTTCAGGGCGTAGCAGGAAATATGCTCGGGACGCAAAGCGATAATATTTTGAACCGTCTGTTCCCAAGCGGTTCGATTCTGATTCGGCAAGCCGTACATCAGATCGAGCGAAATATTGGCAAAGCCTGCCTTTCGTGCAAACTCCATCGCCTGCTTCGCCTGCTGGAAGGTGTGGGGTCTGCCCAATTTTTTCAGCATCGCATCATCATCGCTTTGAACGCCGATGGAAATGCGGTTAAAGCCCGCACGGATCAGCTTTTTCATCGATTTTAGGCTCACACTGTCGGGATTTGCCTCCAATGTAACCTCCATCTGCGTGGACAGACGGAAGGATCGATGAATTTCATCCAAAATTCGTGCTAAATTATCCGCACCGAAATAGCTCGGTGTGCCGCCGCCAAAATAGATCGTATCGACCAGATAATTCGGCGCAAGCCTGCCTGCTTCACGAATATGATCGGCAAGTGCCTGCAAATAGTCGTCCGTCACACGACGCTCCCAGCTTCCGCCAAGGGAGTAAAAATCGCAGTATTCACACTTGCTTCGGCAAAAGGGGATATGGATATAAATGCCCAGACGTTTTTCCTCAGCATTGCTTTTTGACAGGAAAAATGCCATGTTACTTTCCTCCTATGCGCTCGGAAATAAACTTACGGAAGGAGTCGGCGCTGCCGACCTGGAAGCCCTTTTTCTCCACGAAATACCACTGTCTTTTGCCGCAGCGCAGCAAAAACAGATTTTCGGTTTCCTTCATTTCGGAAATCTCGGAGTAGCCCGAATCGGACATGCTTTCCTCGCTCTCAAGCACCAATTGGATCAGAGAACGCTCATAAAACTCGGTCGTCAAATGCAGCGCCTTGGTTCCGTAGGTGCGGTTGATGCTCATTTCCCAACGAGCCATGGATTTTTTCGGCATGGAATACTTGTTGTAAATCAAAAATGCAATCGTTAAAAGCAGCAGCGCTGCCATAAATAAATTGCTCGGATTTTTGTCGTTAAAATAGATCACGATCAACGCAATGAACATGCCCACGCACAGCGCCATGCAGACATAGGTGAAAATCTTGAAGCCCTTTCCCTGTACAGCGTTGGAGGCTTCTAACTGCATATTGGCGTCTAAAGTTGTTTTCACAACATATTTCGGCGGATCGATGTGGATTTCTTTTTCCAAATATTCGTTTTCCATAGAATTTTCCTTCTTATACTAATTCTTAATAAAACGATTGAATCGTTTTATTGCCCGCTCTGCGAGCGGGTGGCGTCACAGACGCCAAGAATGTTGTACAATACTTTTCTTACCGCCACAGGCGGTGCAGGATATTCATCCTGCAATAAAATGATTTCTAAATCATTTTATCAAGAAACAGTATTATAAACTTTGCGATTTATTCCTCGGTGTCGGTACGCTCGGTGCGCTGCAAGGCGATGACTCGGTTACCCTCCTCAATGCGCATGATGCGTACGCCCTGCGTATCTCTGCCGTAAATGCCGATATTTTCCACAGGCGTACGAATGATGACACCGCTCGACTCAATGAGCAGGATATCGTCCGTGTTTTCAACCACTGTTGCGCCTGCGACCAAGCCCGTTTTCTCCGTCAGATGGTAATTCTTCTTGCCCTTACCGCCTCTGGACTGGACTTCATCGCCACGCATATAGCTCTCAATGGGTGTGCGCTTGCCGAAGCCGTTTTCGGTCACAGTCAGGAAGGTTTTTCCCTCTTCTGCCACTGCCGCAGAGACGACCTCGTCGTTTTCTGCCAAGCGGATACCACGCACACCAACTGCCATTCTGCCCATTGGGCGTACGTCATTTTCATCGAAGCAGATTGCCATACCACGGCGTGTTGCGATCAAAATATTATCCTCACCCGTCGTTTTCATCACAGAAATCAGCTCGTCACCCTCGTCAATGGTCAAAACTCGGATACCTGCCTTTCGGGCGGTATAGATATCAGAAAGCTGCATACGCTTGACGGTGCCGTTCTTGGTTGCCATCATGATGTACTCGTCCTCGGCAAATTCACGGGTCAGAAGCATTGCCGTAACACGTTCGCCGTTTTCCAGGGGCAAAATATTGACAATATTTGTGCCACGGGCGGTACGACCTGCCTCAGGGATCAGATAGCCCTTCTTACGGTGCACACGTCCCATATTGGTGAAGAACAACAGGTAATCATGGGTCGAAGCGATAAAGAGATTCTTGATATAATCTTCTTCCTTCAGGCTCTGACCGGAAATGCCTCTGCCGCCGCGTCTTTGCGCACGGTAGGTATCGACCGGCAAACGCTTGATATAGCCTGCCTCGGACAGGGTATAGCAGCAATCCTCTTCTTCAATCAGATCCTCATCATCGATCTCGTCCTCGACATCCTGAATTTCGGTTCTGCGCTCATCGCCGTACTTATCACGCACTGCGATCAACTCTTCCTTCACGATGCCCTTGACCAGCTCCATATCGCCCAAAACACGCTGATAATAGGCGATTTTCTCTTCCAATTCACGGAACTCGGCAAGCAGCTTATCCTTTTCCAAACCCTGCAAGCGCTTGAGCTGCATGTCCAAGATCGCCTGTGCCTGAATCTCGCTCAAGCCGAAGCGTTCCATCAAATTTTCCTTCGCATTGTCATAAGAAGAACGAATGATGCGAATGACCTCGTCTATATTCTCCTGCGCAATGATCAAGCCCTGCAGCAAATGTGCACGCTCCTGCGCCTTTCTCAGATCGTAACGGGTGCGGCGAATGACAACTTCCTCTTGATGTGCCAAATATTCGTCCAAAATCTCACGCAAGGACAAAACCTTCGGCTGACTCTGATTTTTAATAAGCGCCAGCATATTCACCGCAAAGGTCGATTGCATCGCCGTCTGTGCATATAGACGGTTCAAAACGACCTGTGCATTCGCCTCACGCTTAAGCTCGATGACAATACGCATACCGTTTCGGTCGGACTCGTCACGAATATCGGAAATACCCTCCAAGCGCTTGTCATTGACCTGATCTGCCATATGCTTGATCAGCATACGCTTATTGACCTGATAGGGGATCTCTGTGACGATAATGCGCTGACGATTCTGACCAAATTCCTCCAATTCGGTGCGAGCACGCATGGTAATCTTTCCCTTGCCCGTGGCATAGGCACTGCGGATGCCGCTTCTGCCTAAAATCAAACCCTTGGTTGGGAAATCAGGACCCGTCACGTGCTCCATCAGGTCAGAAAGCGTCGCCTCGGGATTGTCCAAAACACACAGACAGGCATTGATGACCTCAGTAAGATTATGCGGCGGAATGTTCGTCGCCATGCCGACGGCGATGCCCGACGTTCCGTTGACCAAAAGATTTGGAAAACGGCTCGGCATGACACGAGGTTCTTTGCGAGTTTCGTCGAAGTTGGGATCCCAATCGACGGTGTCTTTCTCTAAATCACGGAGCATTTCGTTGGAAATTTTGCTCAAACGAGCCTCCGTGTAACGATAAGCCGCAGGTGGGTCTCCATCGACGGAGCCGAAGTTGCCGTGACCGTCAACGAGCATATAGCGCATGGAAAAATCCTGCGCCAAACGCACGAGTGCATCATAAACCGAAGCATCACCGTGCGGATGATAACGACCCAAAACGTCACCGACACAGGTCGCTGACTTCTTAAAAGGCTTGTCTGATGTTAAATTGTCCTCATACATCGCATACAAAATGCGGCGATGTACGGGCTTTAAGCCATCACGCACATCGGGCAGGGCACGACCGATGATAACGGACATGGCATATTCCATGTAGCTCGTCTTCATCTCGTGCACTAACTCGCTGGTCACGATGGCTTGATCCGGATAACGAATGTCCTCCGGCTTGTAATCCTTCTTATGTGCCAAGGTGGTTCCTCCTTGTTAGCAGTTTAATAGTCCAAATTGGTGACGTATCTTGCGTTGGTTTCGATAAATTCCTTTCTCGGCTCGACCTTTTCGCCCATCAAGAGGGTGAAAATCTCGTCTGCCTTAATCGCATCTGCCAGCTCGATTCGCTTCAAAGTACGCTTTTCGGGGTCCATGGTCGTCTCCCACAGCTCTGTCGGATTCATTTCGCCCAAGCCCTTAAATCTTGCAATATCGACCTTCGCATTGGGATTATCTGCACGCATTTCAGAAGAAATTTTGTCTCTTTCTTCGTCAGAAAATGCCATTTTCGTCGTCTTGCCTCGAGTCAGCTTATAAAGTGGCGGCATTGCGGAATAAACATAGCCTTTTTCAATCAGTGGACGCATATAGCGGAAGAAAAACGTCAACATCAGCGTTCTGATATGGCTTCCGTCCACGTCAGCATCCGCCATGATGATAATTTTATGATAGCGGAGCTTTTCCAAATGGAATTCTTCTCCAATACCTGCGCCTAAAGCGGTAATGACGGGCTGAAGCTTATCATTGCCGATGACCTTGTCCTCACGGACTTTTTCGACATTGAGCATCTTGCCCCAAAGCGGCAAAATAGCCTGGAATCTCGAATCTCTGCCCTGTGTGGCAGAGCCGCCTGCGGAATCACCCTCGACGATGTAAATTTCGGTCAGGGTCGGGTCGGTCTCGTTGCAATCTCTGAGCTTATCGGGCATTGCCGCACCGCCTAAGGCAGTCTTTCTGCGAATGCTCTCTCTTGCCTTTCGAGCCGCTTCACGGGCACGGTTTGCGGTCATTGCCTTCTCCAAAACCGTTCTTGCAACACTCGGGTGCTCCTCGAAATAGGTCGCAAGCTGTTCATTGACCACATTATCGACCAAGGTTCTAATATAAGCATTGCCAAGCTTCGCCTTGGTCTGACCTTCAAACTGCGCATCGGTCAGTTTGACGGAAATGACAGCCGTCAAGCCCTCACGACAATCCTCACCCGAAACCTTGTCGGCGTCGGTCTTGATAATGCCTGCCTTCATTCCGTAAGCATTCATCACTCTTGTCAGCGCCGTCTTAAAGCCGGTCTCGTGCATACCACCCTCGGGCGTATGGATATTATTTGCAAACGAAACAAGGGTATCGTTAAAGCTGTCATTATATTGGATCGCTACCTCTGCCTGTGCATCGTTGCGCATACCGGACATATAGATCACTTCGTCATGCAAAGCGGTCTTATGGCGATTATGCCAGCGGACAAATTCACGGATGCCGCCCTCGTAACACATATTATCGCTCTTACCGTCGTCTGTGCGCTTATCGGCAATGGAAATGCGCAGACCGCCGTTCAAAAATGCCTGTTCACGCATTCTCGTGTGGAGAATTTCATAATCATACTCCAGCGTGTCAAACATCTCGGGATCGGGCTTAAATGTGACGATCGTACCGTGAATATCCGTTTCGCCAACGATCTTCATCTCCTGCGTGATATGACCTCTGGCAAACTTCATCTGATGAATTTTACCGTCCTTATGGACCTCAACCTTCAGCCATTCGGAAAGAGCATTGACGACCGAAGCGCCGACACCGTGCAGACCGCCGGAGACCTTATAGCCACCGCCGCCGAATTTGCCGCCTGCGTGCAAAACGGTAAAAACGACCTCCAGCGCAGGTTTTCCTGTCTGCGCCTGAATGTCAACGGGAATACCGCGACCGTTGTCGGTAACGGTGATGGTGTTGCCCTCGTTAATTGTGACGGTAATCTCGTCGCAGTAGCCGGCAAGAGCCTCGTCAATGGAGTTATCAACGATCTCATAAACAAGGTGATGCAGACCGCTCGAAGAAGTCGAACCGATGTACATACCCGGACGCTTACGCACCGCCTCCAAGCCCTCCAGGACCTGGATTTGGGAAGCATCATATTCCTGCTCCACGATAGAATTTAACATTTCTTCGGACATTGCTTGTCCTCCTGTTCGATGAAATAAAACTGTTTTATTCAGTAGGGTAGGGTCATTCCCCTCCCGAAAAATTATTTGTTTTTTTGCAAACGCTTTTCCAAAATTGCGGCATTGAACTGTGTCAAATAAATTTTCCGCATCCCAAATTCCTCGGTAATAATATAGCTCTTCGGCAAAGTGCCCGAAACATCGATCACCTCGCCCATTTTTTCTGCCTGCGACAAAAACGCGCGGGTAAATTTGGATGTCGATGTATTGTCAAGGTCAAATATGCCGATAATACAGCTCGTTCGAACGGAAAAATCCGCTCCGATCGGAAGATACATAATTCCTCCAAATATTTTCCTAAATTACGGTGCCGTTTTCGATGCGGATGACCTGACCGATTTTGGTCAAGCGGTCGGTTTCGCAGCAGGTAATAAATACCTGTCCGCTTTTTAATTGATTGAGCACAAAATCCTGCCGACCTGCATCCAGCTCGGACAAAACATCATCAAGCAATAAAAGCGGCTCCTCGTCCGTATCCCGGCGCAAAAGCTCACGCTCCGCCAGTTTGATCGAGATCGTAGCGGTTCGGGTCTGACCCTGAGAGGCAAACTGCGCCATCGGCAAGCCGTTCAGCGCCGCCTCAAAGTCGTCCTTATGCGGACCTGACAAGCACTGACCGCTTTCTCTTTCTGCCCGTTCATGCGAGATCATATGCTCCGAAAGTTTTTGCCGCAAAATTTCCAAAGAAGCAAACGCATTGTCAATATTCGACACGGTTTTATATTGCAAGGTCAAATTTTCCTTATCGCCCGAAAATTCCTTATGAAACTGCGCAGCACATTCCTCAAGCGATTGCAAAAATCTTGCCCGATAGGAAATTAAAATTGCGCCGATCTGGATCAACCTTGCATTATAATCGGGCAGAAGCTCATACATGATCCCCTCACGCAAAATTGCCGCTTTTTGTTCCAAAACATGGCTGTATTCGTTCAAAGCCAGCGCATAATTCGGGCGCATTTGACACAAAACGGTATCCAAAAGCTTTCTTCTCGGTGCAGCGCCCTTTTTCAAAATCAGAAGATCCTCGGGGCAAAACAAAACGCTCGTCAAAACGCCTGCTACGGAAGCGGCAGTTTTCTGCTTCACGCCGTTTAAGAAAAGCTGTCTGGGTCTGCGTCCCGAAAAAAGTACGGCTCGCAGCTCCTGCTCACGCTCTTGGGAAAAAAAATTTGCTTTCAGCTCGGCAAATTCCGCACCAAAACGGATCAACTCCGCTTCTTTTCTCGTGCGGAAAGCATGACCGGTGGAAAGATAGCTGATTGCTTCCAAAAGATTGGTCTTTCCGTTGGCATTGTCCCCGACAATCAGATTCACACCGGGAACAAACTCCGCCAAAACCTCCTCATAATTGCGAAAACCGCTGATATATAAACTATTGAGCTGCATCGGTCACAAGATAAACTTCGCCGTCAAAACGGATGGTATCGCCCGGACGCAGCTTTTTTCCTCGCATGGTACAAATTTCGTCATTTACGAAAACCTCACCATCCTGGATCACGTTTTTTGCCATACCGCCACTTTCAACAGCGTTGGCAAGCTTTAGAAAGCTCTCTAACTTGATAAACTCTGTCGTAATGCCGACAGGCGTATTTTTAACCACACGACGAACGTGTACTTTCATAGAAAAATCACCTTTTCATTCTCTTTTTCAATGCAATCTGACGGGCAGGACCATGTAGGCAAAGTCCTTTTTCGTATCTACGGGCGTGAAAACGATGGGACTCAAACCGTTTTTCAGCTCCAAGGTGACCTCCTCGGTCGGAACCGCACGCAGAGCATCGAGCAAATATTTGCAATTAAAGCCGATTTCCAGCTCACCGCCGTTTCCCGCAACAGCGCAGGTATCATGTGCAGAGCCGATGGTATTGACCGTCTTAAAATCTGCAATATTATCTCCGAATAAACAGCGTACAGGGCTTTTTATCTTTTCCGAAACGATCAAGCCCACACGCTCGATGGAATTCATCAGCTCGCTGACGTTTGCGGTCAAAATGGTAGAATTATTGCTCGGAACCACACGGCGCCAATCGATAAATTCACCCTCTAAAACTCGACAGACCAGCGTTGCATCGCCAATCTCGAACATGATGTGCTTATCACCGAGCAGGAATGTTACCTCATCATCGGTATCGGTCAAAATTTTCTCGACCTCACGCAAGCCTGTTGCAGGAACGACAAACTTCATTTCACGCTCATACGATTCCTCGGCGTGATAAGTTCTTCTTGCCAAGCGGAAGTTATCAACGGCAACCATCGTGACCGTCGTATCCTGCACCTCCATCAAACAGCCTGTATGAATGGGTCGGGACTGATTTTCAGAAACGGAGAAGATCGTACCGCCGATCATCTCACGCAGGGCACTTCTCGGCATAGAAATTCCGTTGGCAGTATTGACGTCGGGCAAATCGGGGTAATCCTCAGCATCGAGCGCCGTGATCTGAAACGACGATGCACCGCCTTTGATGGAAACGATCAGCTTTTCGTCCACGGAAATAGTAACTTCCTCATCGGGCAGCTTACGAACAATGTCGAAGAAAAGTCTTGCAGGCATAACGCACAGACCTGCCTCGGTGACGTTGGCTGCAACCTTGACGGTGATGCCGGTCTCCAAATTATAGCCTGTCAGCTGCACATCGACGCCGGCTCTTAATAAAATGCCTTCCAAACAAGAAATCGTGCTCTTCTGAGCGACAGTTCTGCCGGCAACAGAGAGGGCAGAAACAAGCAGAGCTTTTTCACAGGTAAACTTCATTAAAAATTCCTCACTTTCTTTCTATCTAATAGATAGGAAGGAAATATAGCGGTAATAGTAATAGTCCGTTTGAATTTGTGCAAAACCCGAAAATCGCCTACAGCCGTAAGGGTTTTTAATTCACACAGGGCTGTGCATGAAAAAATGAGTTTTGCACAGGTAATTTTGAAAAACTTTTTCAAAGCAATTATGCACAGGAAAGTTTTGCACAATTCACAGGGGTTGTGCAATTGTGAAAGTAATGTAAGTTATAGTCGTGAATTGATATTTGCCTGGATATCACGTATATTATCCTGCAACCCGTTTGCGGCGTTGGCAAGCTCTTCTTCCACACGACGAATGGCATACAAAACGGTGGTATGATTCTTACCAAATTCTTTTGCAATATCAGGCAAAGAAAGCATTGTCATTTTTCGGATCAGATACATGGCAATCTGACGAGCCTCAGAGATGGTTTTATTCTTATTCGTGCCACGCAGGACATTTTCCTCGAGGGAATAAAAACGGCAAACCTCGGAGATGATCAAATTCGGTGTGGGAACCGCCTGCGCCTTGCCCTTGTACATATCTTTGATCGCTCTGGAGACGGAAGAAATATCCATAGGCATTCCGCTCAAATCGTGATAAGCCTTGATCTTTTTGACCGTGCCTTCGATCTGGCGGACGTTGTTTGTAATATTCTCGGCAATATAAGCGCAGACATCTTCGGGAATATTTAAACCCAAAGAGATTGCTTTATTTTTCGTAATGGCGTAACGAGTTTCATAATCGGGCGGCTGCACGTCCACGATCAAGCCCCATTCAAAACGGGTGCGCAGACGATCTTCCAATTTCAGCATATCGCTCGGCACACGGTCCGAGGTCAGAACGATCTGACGGTGATTCTCATAAAGCGAATTAAAGGTGTGAAAGAATTCCTCCTGTGTCGCTTCCTTACCGGCAATAAACTGAATATCATCGATCAAAAAGAGGTCTGCATTACGGTATTTGTCACGGAAATCAAAGTTTTTACCGTTTCTGACAGCCTCGATAAATTCATTGGTAAACTGATCGCCCTTGATATAAACGATATTATAATCAGGATGACGCTGCTGGACACGGTTGGCAATGGCATAAAGCAGATGAGTTTTTCCCAAACCGGACTGACCGTACAAAAACAGCGGATTATACGCCACGGTGCGTTCCTCGGCAACTGCCTGTGCAGCGGAAAAGGCATGCTGATTCGATGAGCCGACAACGAAGGTGTCAAAGGTATATTGATGATTGAACTCGACAAAATTGTGCTTCTTTTTTCCGCTGGTATACTGCGGATAATCGTTTTCATCCAAAACGACCAACTCAACCTCGGTTTCAAAAACCTCACGCATGGCGTCCTGAATCAAGATCGTGTAACGATTCATAATGACGTCCTTACGGAAGGGTGAGGGAGTATAGATCACGAGCTTTCCATCTGTAAAATCAACGATCTCAGCATCTTCAAAATAGCTCATCACGGCGAATGCTCCGGAATGCTGCTCAAGATAGGAGATCACTCGTGCCCAAATAAAGGCATTTGAATACATGACATACTCCTTTCCATTCTATTTTATCCTGAAAATTATACCACAAGCTTGTGCAAAAATCAACCGATATACATATATAAAATATAAATTTATGAAAAATTATTGCACAGGAGCATGCAACAATTTTTATTTTTGTTCACTCGTAAATATTTCGTTAACATTAGCGCAGCGGGCTTGTAAAAATTTATTTTGGTATTATAATATATTCAGGTGATTTATATGTTTTTCAGGCGCATTTCAGATGCCTTCAGGCGCTTTATGTATGGGCGCTACGGTACAGATCAACTGAATATGGCACTTTTGGTGACGGCGTTTGTCATGAGCCTTTTGAACAGTATTTTGTCGGCAATTTTCCGCAGCTTTGCGGCAATGTCAATGATCACGCTTGTAATTTCTCTGCTTGTGTATGCGATTTTGATTTATGAAGTTTTCAGAACTCTTTCCCGAAATATTTATAAGCGTCGCAGGGAAAATCAGAGATTTTTGAACTTTTGGAATCGTATTCGAGATCGAAGCCATTGTTATTTCCGCTGTCCGCAGTGCAAACAAACCGTGCGAGTGCCGAAGCATCGCGGTAAGATCAATATCCGTTGCCCAAAATGCGGAGAAAAGTTTATCAAGAAAACATGAATAACAACCTCTTGTAAATACAGGAGGTTGTTATTCATTTGATGATAGTTTCTGTATTTGGCAGTTTTGAGGTATTTTTTTGTGAAAAATACATATTTCGTGAAAAAAGTGCAAAAATTATTCTTGACATCGGTTTCATATTGTGGTAATATTTTATGGCTGATGCATAACCCGTATCTGCGGGTGTAGTATAACGGCTAGTACAACAGCCTTCCAAGCTGTGGGCGTGGGTTCGATTCCCATCACTCGCTCCAGCATGCGCCGGTAGCTCATCCGGATAGAGCAACTGCCTTCTAAGCAGTAGGTGGGGGGTTCGAGTCCCTTCCGGCGTACCAAAGGGTCGTGCATCAGAGTAAGAAGAATATGGTGGGTGTAGCGTAGTTGGTTAACGCGTCAGATTGTGGCTCTGAAGATCGAGGGTTCGAGTCCCTTCACTCACCCCATTTTTCTTTTTAGGAGGCTGTCCACATTGGGATGTCGCCAAGTGGTAAGGCACCAGACTTTGACTCTGGCATCCGTAGGTTCGAATCCTGCCATCCCAGCCATGTCGGAGCAAAGTTTTTTTGCTCCGATTTTTTATATGACCCGCTAGCTCAGCAGGCAGAGCAATTGCCTTTTAAGCAATGGGTCTGGAGTTCGAATCTCCAGCGGGTCACCATCCTTTCAAGACTCAAAATCGTAAGGTTTTGGGTCTTTTTATTATTTAATGTCTGCTGAACAAGTCGCTACTGCGACTTGTTCGTGCGGCAACGCCGCAAAATTGCATCATACTGTTTCTTGATAAAATGATTTAGAAATCATTTTATTGCAGGATGAATATCCTGCACCGCCTGTGGCGGCAAGAAAAGTATTGTACAACATTCTTGGCGTCTACGACGCCGTCC
>SVKY01000080.1 GCA_015068235.1 Oscillospiraceae bacterium | reverse complement strand
TGTTCTACAGTCCTTTCTTTCCAAGACATACTCACACACTCTCTTTCTCTTCTGTATGCCTTGATTATATCAAAAACTGTAAACCATGTCGTTGCACAATGTGTAAACTATCTTACTACACTATACATTATGACCCTCCCCTACAGTGGTTGATACGTTCTGTTCGATCAAACGGAATTTGGTGATGGTGTATGGCTGACTGAGAGATTTGTATTTGCATGCAGAAAAGACGGATCAATGACCCGTCTTTTCGAAAATTGAAATATTTATTTCTCCTTGGCAAATGCCACAACAATGCGGCGATGCGGCTCGAAGCCGGTCGAGAAGGTCGTGACCTGCTCATAATCCTGAAGCGCTGCATGAATCACATGGCGCTCATAGGCGTTCATCGGCTCTAAGGTGAAATTGCGGTGATACTTCACTGCCTTGGCTGCCATCTTCCTGGCAAGCTGCTGCAAGGATTCCTCACGCTTGAGACGATAATCACCGGCATCAACATTGATGCGCAGGCGCTTCTCACGCTCACGGTTGACGGCATAGCCGGTCAAATACTGGATCGCATCGAGGGTATCGCCTCGTCTGCCGATCAAAAGACCTGCATCTCCGCCGACCAAATCCGCACGGTAGGTCTCTTCATCGACCTTGTAGGCATGCGGCACTGCCTCGGAGCCCATGTGCTTCAAAAGTCCTGCCAAAAAAGCTTCGATCTGGGCTTCCACGCTGCCTTCCGCAGCAGGTGCATATTCCTTGGGTGCGGCTGCGGGCTTTTCTGCCTTTGCCTTGCGTTCGGGCTTAGGTTCTGCCTTCTTCTCAGGCTTGGGCTCCGGCTTCTTCTCGGGCTTGGGTTCCGCCTTCTTCTCAGGCTTTTTCTTCTCGTTCTTACGCTCCGGCTGCGCAACAGGCTTGCCGGGACGAGAAATCACGCTCGGGGTCATAACAGGCTTCTCCTTCGGCTTGGAACGGGAAGCAGAAGAAAGTGCGCTCTTGGGCGCCTCGTCGGGCACTTCGTAAGAGACCTTTACCTCTGCAGGAGATGCGCCGATGCCCAAAAAACCGCTTCTTGCGTTGCGGATCACCTCGACGGACACGCTGTCACGGTCGAGCTTGAGCTGCTGTAATGCCGCCTCGATTGCAAGCTCGATGGTCTTGCCGGTCGTGACGATAAACTTTTCCATAAACTCTCCTTAATCTTCGTGTTTTCCGTAATGGTCGCCCGAATAGGCTCTGCCACGGGCGTAGGGACGGTTCGGCTCTGCACCGGGATTCACATCCTCATGAACCTCCGCAGGTGCATTGCCTTGCTTGATCTCATAATCCTTCGCTGCAGCGTCACGTTCCTGCTTCTCACGCAGCTGCTGCTTCTTCTTGCTGGTATTTTCCTTAATGCCGTTGGGGTTGGCGGCACGCTTCGCCGCACGAATGCGCTCACGCTCAGCTTCTTCCGCTGCACGCTCGGCAGCTCTTTCACGCTTGACGGCGTCCTCTGCATCGTAGACCTTGCGATAATGCTTGGTCAGGATCACGTCCTGAATGATGCCGAACACGCTCTGTGCGATCCAGTAAACGCTGATGCCCAAGGGCATGATAAAGCCGAACCAAATGGAAATCAACGGCATGATCAGGTTCATGGTCTTGCCGGTCTGTGCAGATCTTGCGGCAGCCTCGTCCTTCTCGCCCTTCTCGTCACGGATGACGGTGTTGTTCATCTTCTGGCTGATGAACATGGACAGATAGTTCAAGCCACCGGAGACCAACGGGAACAATGCGCCGCCGATCTCGGACCAGGAGGACATTTTCCAAATCTGCCAATCAGGGGTCTGACCAAGGTCAACTCCAAGGAAGGACAGATTCAGGTTCTTCACGCCCTCAACAATACCGATGCCCAGCTCCTCAATATGGCTTGCAACGCCATACTGCCAATAGTTCTGGTCAAAATCCGCAACTGCAGGCAGATTTTTAAGCGCATCGATCTGCTCGCTCGTCAGGTGGAGAATATACTCCAACGGCTCACGAATGACGGTGTAGAGGGGAAAGAGAATAAACAGCGGCAAAAGCGACCAAAGGCAGCCGCCGAACATGCTGACGCCCTCGTCCTTATAAAGCTGCTGAACTTCCTGCTGATACTTCTGCTTGTCATCGCCGCAGGCAAGCTCGATCTGCTTGATCTTGGGCTGCAAACGGGACGTTTTCATCATGCTCTTCTTGCTCTTTGCGCTCATGGGGAAAAGCACGAGCTTCACCGCCAGAGAGAAGAGAATCAGAGCAATGCCATAGTTGTTGAAGAAATTATAGAAAAACTCCAACACATAGCCGAACGGAATTTGAATAAAATCCATACATTTCTCCTAAAACAGAGTGATTCACGGCACGGGATCATAAAAATCGCCGTGATTGAACGGGTTGCACCTGAGTAACCGCTTAAAAGTCAACCAGGAACCTTTGAGCGCACCGTATTTTTCCAGCGCCTCAATGCCGTATTCCGAGCAGGTAGGAACAAAACGGCATTTGCCTGGAAAAGCAGGGGAGATATGCTTGCGATAAAAGCGCAAAATTGCAATTAGCACACGTTTCATTCTTGCAATAAAAGCCCAAGCTTGTCCGCTGCATGGCGGAAAGCACTCTGAAGCTTGGGAAAATCGGCATCGACCGCCGCACTTCGGGCAACAACAACGATATCAAAGCCCGAAAGCAGGCGTTTCTCCTGCAAACGGTAGACCTCACGCAGACGGCGCCGCATACGGTTGCGCACGACGGCTTTTCCAAGCTTGGTGCTGACGGTCAAGCCGAGACGGCTGAATTTTGAGCCGTTGCGGCGGCAATAGATGACCAAATAGCGATTGCCGGCTGAGGCGCCCTTGTAATACAGGCGGCGAAAGACCGAATTTTCCTTGAGTGAAACGGTGTGCAGCATGTTCATATCCCCTTTGGGTACGAAAGAAGGCGAACAGACAACTGTTCGCCCCTGATTGACGTTACAAGCAGTATGGTGCGGTCACGAATCCTTAGGCGGACAGGACAGCTCTGCCTTTTGCACGGCGGCGGGCAAGAACCTTGCGGCCGTTGGCGGTAGCCATTCTCTTGCGGAATCCATGGACCTTAGCGCGATGACGCTTTCTGGGCTGATAGGTACGCAGCATATCGTGTACACCTCCTGTAAAATTATGCTCAACACGCAGCGCGTGTAGCAAACGAAATTATAGCACATACTCATGCGGATGCTATTATAGCGCAAGAAGGGGTGAAAAGTCAATCAAAATTTTCAAAAATTCCTGAATTTTTGAAAATTAGTGCAAAAAACGAAATGAATCACAATATCTTGTGCCCCTCGAAAAGCCACCTCTACCAAATTCCGATTTATCGAGCTGTTGGCTGCGTTTTGACACCGTAGGGGCGCACGACTGCGACTCGCTAAGAGCCTCGCTTCGCTCGGTTGCTCGCATGCATACCGCTGCGGCGGCATCTGTGCGCCCGTGCAGGCACTTCGTGTGGGCGGACAGAGTCGTCCGCCCCTACAATTTGAAAAACAAAACTCACCGATAAATCGGAATTTGGCGAACAGTTTATTTCTTGGCAAAATAGGTCTCCGACAAATTTGGACAAGCTTTTCTACACATATCGTGTATTTTAGAATCATGAAGGGTTGTAATAAATGCTTCATTATGCTAAAATGGAAAGGAATTGTTGCATGTGTATGTAAGAAAAACAATGATTTCGGAGTTGGTTCCGCTGAAGGGTTTATTAGACGTTTTTGAACCTGTTACCGGAACAAGTACCAACTGGAAGCATTGGAAAACAATTGCGGATGAACGAAGATGCATTGTCTGTGAAATGATGCACGGAAAAATCTATGCAGCTGATGAACATCCAAAGCCAAGTCCGCCTGTACATATCGGATGCCGATGTGCCATAAATGCAATGCAGACCGTAATCGCAGGACAGGCAAGCAAAGAAAACGTCAACGGCGCTGATTGGTGGTTGAAATACTACGGATATCTGCCTACCTATTATATAACACTGAATGATCTTTTTAATACTGGTTGGAATCAAGGTCAATCACCCGCAAGATTTGCTCCGGGGAAAATGCTTACACGGGGTGTGTACCATAATAAAAATGGTCATCTTCCCGATGCACCGGGACGGATATGGTATGAAGCCGATTTGAACTATTACAGCGGACACCGAAATGCCCATCGTATTTTGTGGTCGAATGACGGTTTAATTTTTGTGACATACGACCATTATCGTACTTTTTTTGAAATTGTATAGAGGAGGAAGATGAATGGAAAAAGCAATTTTGGATTTCACGGGCTGCAAATATTTTTCCGATTTTCATAAACGCATCAAAGAAGCCTTGCAGTTTCCCGAATACTACGGAGAAAATTGGGATGCTTTTTGGGACTGCGTAATCTGTGAAAGTCCGATAGAATTTATCGAAATCCGCGGAGAGCATACGCTTCCGGAATCTTGGGCATCCCAAATCGAATTTTTGCATCAAATTCTTCTTGAAGCCAAATCGGAACGTGCAAAATATGGTCAAGAATTTGATTATGTCATCGTAGACTGATACTAAGGAACCGCTGAATAAATCAGCTTTTTATGGCCCCTTGAACAATATTGATTGGCTTTCAAAGGTTTTTACTCAAAACAGAAGATTTTATGCCCTCGCAATGGTCATTTATCCACTATTCTCAGTGCTTATCTGCCCTTTTTTTTCGAAAAGGGCAGACTACCCCTATATCAAGCCGGGCAGAGTTTTCGTTCGGCAATCGCAAGAGCGTACAGATTGGCACAGGCAAACATGGCATACAAACGGTTCTCGTTCTTTTTTAGCCCTCGATACGCTGTTTTCTTGTAGCCAAACTGACATTTTATGATCCTAAAGGCATGTTCTACCTTACACCGGACTGAGGATTTTCGGTTTTCAATGTAACGCTCCCAGTCTATTGCGTTGTCTGACACGCGCGGTAAAGTCCCGGGGCGGCGATTTGCAGGGTCGGACAGATTGAACCAAATCTGAAGCAGATACATCCGCAGCATTTTCTCGATCCCCATCGGCGGACGACCACGCTTTCCGTTCGGATAGTAAGGCTCGATGACTCCTACCCACTCATCCCATGGAATGATTTCGTCCATGATTTCCAAAAATTCTTCTCGCTTGGTTTTCTTCTTGCGGAAGCTGTACTCGATGTCTGTGATTGTTTCTTGTTTCATTGTGTTGCACCACCATTGTTTTGATGGATTTATTATACCATATCTGGAACCTATGTGGTAGTGTTTATTTAATCAGAGGTTCCTTAGTATAAACAAAAAAGCTTCCAAGTTTGTCATCCTGAGCGCAAGCGAAGGATCTTAGCGAGACTATAATGCCAGCAAGATTCTTCGCTGCGCTCTTCAATGACATCCTAAAATTGTGCATTTTTCATATTAATACTGCTTTCTGATAGAAATGTTTGATTTCTATCAGAAAGAGCAACGCTGACGCGTTGCAATTTTGCAATTTTCGAGGACAGAAAATTGCAAAATCCCGTCTCATACATTCTTGACGCGCCGTC
>SVKY01000025.1 GCA_015068235.1 Oscillospiraceae bacterium | reverse complement strand
CAAGCACTACATCGAAAACACGAAGATGGATATCAGCATTTTGCAGTTATAATCCTATGAAGCAAAACAGCCCCTACTACTCAAGCGGTAGTAAGGGCTGTTTTTTCACGCTGAAACTATTCTTTTTGACAATGAAACTTTTCTCCTACAATGAAACTAATCTCGGTCACAATGAAATTATTCTTTTGAGAAAAGTTTCATTGTGGATTTCCGCATCGCCGCAAGGTGTCAAAACACCCCTAAAAAGCATCGAAATGAGTGCCGGAGGATAAGATAATGAAACTATTCTTTTTTGCCACATAGCCCCAAAGCCTTGTGTTACAGGCAATTTTGATAAAAAGAAAAGAACGAAAGTTGCAATACCAATGGTATCATAACTTTCGTTCTTATTTGGTCCGAGTGACAGGGATCGAACCTGCGGCCTGATGGTCCCAAACCACCCGCGCTCCCAGCTGCGCCACACCCGGATATGATATTAAATTTTGGCCTTTTTGCGTGGAAGTGGGACAAACTGTGGTCAAACGCAAAATCCACGCGATTTTGAGTTTTCCTAAATGCCCTAAAGTCCGCACCGTTAAAGGCTTTTCGGGACTTTCTTATTTTCTCGGCTATAACCGCTAGGCACGCTCCCAAAGCAGGCGCTCTACCAAACTGAGCCACGTCCGGAGATAGACATTATTGCATCACTGCAAGTACCAACTATAATATACAAAACTTTTTTGAAAAAAGCAAGTCTTTTTACGGATTATTCAAGAAATAAATTTACACGGCGCATTTTTTCTGCTATAATAGCAACGAAATGAGGTGTTTTTTCATGAGAATGCGAAAAAGAAATAATTTGGAACCGCGAATGGAGGCTTGCTCGGCAATTTGGCTGAGAGATGCGAAATCCTTGAGAGGCAAATGGCGTGAGCTTATGCCGGAGGCAAAGGAGCTGCGTTTAGAGATCGGCTGCGGCAAAGGCAAATTCACCGTGGAAACGGCTGCCGCAAATCCTGATATTTTGATGATCGCTGTTGAAAAAGTGCAGGAAGCTATGATTTTGGGCATGGAGAAAGCGTTATCCATGGGTCTGAAAAACCTTTACTTCCTATCTTTGGACGCCACTGAGATCGAAGAATATTTTGAAGACAACGAGGTTGATCTGCTCTATTTGAATTTCTGCGATCCGTGGCCTCGCAAGAAAAATGCAAAGCGCCGCTTGACCTTCCATACCTTTTTAGAGAAGTATAAGAAAATTTTGAAAAACGAAGGCGAGATCCATTTTAAGACGGACAATGCGCCATTGTTTGAGTGGTCACTGGAGGAATTTGGGGCTTGCAAGTTAGAGATTCGAAACCTAACTCGAGATCTTCATGCAAATGGACCTGTTGGCATTATGACAGGCTATGAAGAAAAATTTTATGAGCTTGGTACGCCGATCAACCGTTGCGAGCTGATCGTACACAAGGAGGCAAAATGAGTAAGATACAGATGACAGTGCCGCTTGTCGAAATCGATGGCGATGAGATGACACGCATTTTATGGAAGCAGATCAAGGATGAATTGTTGCATCCGTTTGTTGAGCTGAAGACTGAATACTATGACCTCGGACTTCCCGAGAGGGAAAGAACCAAGGATCAGGTGACGATCGATTCGGCAAACGCTATTAAGAAGTATGGTGTTGGTGTCAAATGCGCCACGATCACGCCGAATGTTCAGCGTATGAGCGAGTATCAGCTGACACAAATGTGGAAAAGCCCAAATGGCACGATCCGTGCGATTTTGGATGGAACGGTGTTTCGTGCACCGATTTTGGTTGACGGCATTTCTCCTGCGGTCAGAAATTGGAAAAAGCCGATCACAATTGCAAGACATGCCTATGGCGATGTTTATAAGGCAACGGAAATGCGTGTGCCTGAGGGAAAGGCTGAGCTCGTTTTTACGGACAAAGAGGGAAATGTAACCAAAGAAACGATCTATGATTTTGAATGCGATGGCGTATTGACGGGGCAATACAACAAGGACACTTCGATCAAGTCATTTGCGCGCTCGTGCTTTAACTATGCGCTTGCGACAAAACAGGATCTTTGGTTTTCCTCTAAGGATACGATTGCAAAGCTTTATGATGGCACCTTCAAACGTATTTTCGAAGAAATCTATAAGGCTGAATATAAAGATACCTTTGAAGCGCAGGGACTTACATATTTCTATACCTTGATCGATGATGCTGTAGCCAGAGTAATCCGCAGCGAAGGCGGCTTTATTTGGGCGTGCAAGAACTATGACGGCGACGTGATGAGCGACATGGTTTCGACGGCATTCGGCAGTCTTGCGATGATGACTTCGGTTTTGGTTTCGCCGGAAGGGAAGTACGAATATGAAGCAGCCCATGGAACGGTAACAAAGCACTATTACCGCCATCTTCAGGGAGAAACGACTTCGACTAATCCCATGGCAACAATTTTTGCATGGACAGGGGCGCTCAACAAACGTGGAGAGCTCGACGGCAATTTGGCGCTGTGCGAATTTGCGCAAAAGTTGGAAAAGGCGTGCATCGCCGTTATTGAAGAAGGCACAATGACCAAGGATTTGGCATCGTTGTGGGAGAAGGGAACACCTAATGTAGTTTCTTCGAGCGATTTTATCGCAGCGATCCGCAAAAAAATTGAAAGCTTCTGATTTTTTCCATGTATGATAACACGCTTCAACGGGAATCCTGTGCATAAGCCGTTGGAGCGTTGTTTTTGCGATAAAACGCAAAAATTTAGGAAATTTGCAGTTTTTTTGCAAAAAAGACTTGCATATTGAGAATTACTACGGTATAATGATTTGGATTCACGCCTAACATTTTACAAGGAAGTGCGCTATGGCTACCGCTAAAAATAACGGAAAACCCAATGAAGAAATTATGACCCCTTTGACTGCGCTGATCAATAAGGGACGCCGTGACGGCTTGTTGACCTCCGCTGAGGTTTTGTCGGCTTTGGAAAAGTTGGATCTCTCTGTTGAAAAAATCGAGCAGGTTTATGATACCTTCGAGTCCATGGGCATTCAGATTATGTCTGCTGAGCCTGAAACAGAGGCGGCTTTACCCGATTTGCTCGAGGACATTGACGCTCCGATCATCGAAGAGGAAGAAGAACCGCTGGTTGACCCTGTTGAATTGGCTGCGGAATATAATTTGGATGATCCTGTGCGAATGTATTTGAAGGAGATCGGTCAGATTCCGCTGTTGACCGTGGAAGAAGAGCAGGATCTGGCTCGCCGTGTCGCTGATGGCGAAGAAGCTGCGAAGAGTAAGCTTACCGAAGCGAATCTGCGCTTGGTTGTGTCTATTGCAAAGAAGTATTCCGGACGTGGACTTCACATCTTGGACTTGATTCAAGAGGGAAATACCGGATTGATCCGAGCGGTCGATAAATTCGATCATACAAAGGGAAATAAATTCTCTACATATGCGACTTGGTGGATCAGGCAGGCGATCACTCGTGCCATTGCCGATCAAGCACGTACCATTCGTGTGCCGGTGCATATGGTTGAGGTTATTAATAAGGCAACTCGCTGCAACCGTAAGCTGGTGCAGGAGCTTGGCAGGGAACCGACGCTGGAAGAAATTGCTGATGAGCTGAACATGCCGATCGAGAAGATCATTGAAGCGAACCGTACCGCTGCGGATACGCTTTCATTGGATACACCGGTTGGCGATGAAGAAGATACGACCATTGGCTCCTTCGTCGAGGATGATAACACGCCCGGTCCGGCAGATGCGACGAGCAATGCAATGCTAGCAGAGGCGCTGACCGAGATTTTGAAGACATTGACCGAGCGTGAGGCGGATGTTTTGCGCCTGCGCTTTGGTATGTATGATGGGAAAACGCATACGTTGGAAGAAGTCGGACAGATTTTTGGCGTTACACGTGAACGAATCCGTCAGATCGAGAATAAGGCGATCCGTAAGCTCCGTCATCCGAGTCGTGCGAAAAAAATTCGTGATTTCTATTGCTGAACGAAGAAAGCTGCCCCGATTTTTGAGGCAGCTTTTCTTTTTTGCGTTCAAGCGATATGACGGGAAGCGCGCATTTCGATATTGTGAAATTATTTTGATAAAAACACTTGATTTTTCCAATCTTTATGATATAATAGCAACCACGGAGGCTTAGCTCAGCTGGTTAGAGCGCCTGCTTCACACGCAGGAGGTCACTGGTTCGAGTCCAGCAGTCTCCACCAACGTTAAGACCTGAAACCGCAAGGTTTTGGGTCTTTTCTTTGCTTTTGCAATTTTTTTTGAGGTGAAAAATGAGGAGATTGCGGGGGCGATGTTTCTTGGTTGTGCCACATTTGATGAAAAGGGATATGAAGGAGAATTCACGTTTCGCCGGTCTTTTGAAAAAACTTTTCTTTTCAATCTTTCTTCAATGGTAGTATGTATAATGATGAATCACAGGATAAAATTCCGAGAAAGGAAAATGATTATGTACATTATAAAAAACGCATGGAGATGTATTGGCAGATCGAAAGGTCGCAATGTTTTAATCAGCATTATCGCACTTGTGATTGCTGTTTCTGCCTGTCTTGGTTTGTCTATTCGGCAAGCTGCTGAAAGCGCGAAAGAGAGCACGCTTGAAGAATTGAATATTACTGCCACTATATCTTATGACAGAAGCTCTATGATGAACGATATTATGGGCGGTGGAGCGCCGGGCAGTGGCGATTTTGACCGTGATCAGTTCAAAGATATGATGGGAAATGCTTCTTCGCTGACACTTGAAGAATATCAAACTTATGCAGGTGCCGAGTCGGTGCAGGATTTTTATTATACACTTACCGCAGCTTTTAATGGTAATGATGAATTGCTGCCTGTAACAGAAGAAACCGAGGAGGAAGAGAGTAATTCCGACTCTGAGCAAGACGGTTTCGGTGGAGGAATGGGATTCTCCGGCGGAGGCTTCGGCGGCGGAAGAGGAATGTTCAGTTCGTCGGATTTTTCAGTTATTGGTTACAGCAGTGACAGCTCGATGACTGCTTTTATTGAAGGTACGGCTTCCGTTTTGGAGGGTGGCACAATGTTCGAGGAAGGCACAACCGAAAAAGAGTGCGTGATTTCCTAAGAACTTGCCATCTACAATGACTTAGCCGTTGGCGATACGATTGTCCTTACGAATCCTTCTGCACAAAGCGAGACATACGAGCTGAAAATCGTAGGATTTTATACAAGCAGCGCAAACAACGACTTTTCGATGTCTATGTTCGGAAAGAGTCAGGATCCTGCCAATCAAATATATATGAGCGCAGCTGCACTGCAGACCATTCTTGATGCTTCGGATGAGGCTTCCACAACGATTACCGATGAAGATACCGGTCGGGAGAGTGACAGTGCAGTCACCGGTTCTATCTCGGCAACCTATGTATTTGCAAACACTGAAAAGTATTATGCTTTTGAGGAAGAAGTGCGCACACTCGGTCTTGATGATTCCTGTACGGTATCTTCAGCTGACCTCAGTGCTTTTGAGAACAGCTTGACTCCGCTGAATACGCTCAGCACAATGGCAGGATGGTTCCTCGTTGTTATCCTTATTATCGGTGCGGTCATCCTCGTTGTTCTCAATATTTTTAACGTGCGTGAGCGCAAATATGAGGTTGGCGTGCTGACTGCAATGGGCATGAAAAAATGGAAGGTTGCCGCACAGTTTATGTGTGAGATCCTTGTTGTTACAATGATTGCCGTCATCATCGGTGCAGGCATCGGCGTGGTAAGCTCTGTTCCCGTTACCAATGCACTTTTGGCAGGGCAGGTAGAAAGCCAGAATTCACAGCAGATACAGATGGATGAAAACTTTGGACGTCCCGGCAATTTCGGTGGCATGATGCCCGGAATGCCTGGCGGAGATATGCCATCAGATATTCCCGAAGATGTTGGTGGAGGAAACAATCTGTTTGAAAATATGTTTGACGATGCTTCCGATTATATTACGGAGGTAAATTCGGCAATGAATCTGACCGTCGTGCTTCAAATGCTCGGTGTAGGATTGCTTCTGACGTTAGTGGCAAGTATGGCATCGGTGCTGTTTATCATGCGATACGATCCGTTAAAAATTCTTGCAAACAGAGATTAAGAAAGGAGAAAAAGCATGTCTATTTTATCGCTTCAAAATATCTGCTTCTCGTATGACAGAACACCTGTGTTACAGAACATTTCATACGAATTTGAAAAAGGCAAAATGTACTGCATTGTAGGCAAATCCGGTGCCGGTAAAACGACGCTTTTGTCGCTCCTTTCCGGTCTTGCATCGCCCGGTAGCGGTGAGATTATCTATGATGATAAAAATGTCGCAAAGATTGACAAATACACTTTCCGCTCCAAATACATCGGCGTGGTATTTCAGAGTTTCAATTTGATTACGAAATACACTGCGCTTGAAAACGTTGTTCTTTCGATGGATGTTGCAGGATATAAGACCAAGAACAAAAAGCAAAGAGCCATTGAACTTCTGCATAGTGTTGGACTTGACGAGGATGAAGCCAATCGCCGTGTGCTTAAATTATCAGGCGGTCAGCAACAGCGTGTTGCCATTGCCCGCGCTCTTTCCTATGATCCGAATATCATCCTTGCCGATGAGCCGACAGGAAACCTCGATACCGAAACACAAAATGAAATTATGAACATCTTCCGTGAGCTTGCCAATCAGGGGAAATGCGTTATTTTGGTAAGTCACTCGCCCGAGGTCGCGGCGATGTGCGATGAGCGGTATCAACTTGTGAAGCTTGGTCGATCTAAGAAATCTTAACCGTAAAGGAGAGGTGATTGAATCGTCGCCTCTCCTTTTTTATAAACGTGAAAGAAAAAAACAATGATTTTCCGATCTTTTATGGTATAATGATTACATTTGGAGGTGTCCCTATGAGGCTTTTGCTTGTCGAAGATGAAAAAAGAATGGCACAGGCGCTTTGCGAAATCCTACGCCTTAAAAATATGAAGTCGATCATTATGCCAACGGTCCGGATGGTTTAGCCGCAATCGAGAGCAATATTTATGATATCGTGATTCTCGACGTCATGCTCCCCGGAATGAACGGTTTTGAAATTGCAAAAAGGGTTCGAAGTAACGGTATTACAACGCCGATATTGATTCTTACCGCCAAGGCAGAGCTTGATGATAAGGTGACAGGGCTTGATAGCGGTGCAGACGATTATTTAACAAAGCCGTTTATGACAAAAGAATTGCTTGCACGGCTTCGTGCGCTCGGAAGAAGAACACTCGGAACTGTCGATGGTGCCCTTTCCTTTGCAGACATTGCTCTTGACACAAGTACGCTTACGCTGTCGTGCACAACGAATGCGCTAAGCGTACGTCTCAGCGAAAAAGAATACCGTATCCTTGAATACCTAATTGCAAACAGCGGTCAAATACTTACTCGAGAACAGTTGGCTGTGAAGATCTGGGGGTTTGAGAGCGATGCCGAGTACAATAACGTGGAAGTATATATGTCATTTACCCGCAAAAAACTTGCCTTCGTTGAAGCGAAAACCGAAATTAAAGCGGTGCGTGGGATAGGATATGAATTGAGGTGCGATGATGTTTAAGAAGTCCCGTAGAAAAATCGTTGCTACCATTATGTCGATCCTTGTGCTTTTGTGGGTGGGAACGCTGGGGGTTATCTATACGTCCAGTTATCTTAAAATGACAAAGCAAAATGAACAGATGCTTAAAATGCACGCTCAGATGTATACGCTTTCCGGTCCCTTCGACGGGATAAAACCGCCAAACAGACCTTTTCCCGGTGGTAATCCTGAATTTGATTCCGGCTTTGTCGATTCGCCGATGTTTCGCTTATCCACCTTTTATACGGTTGCTGTTTCCTATGACGGAGATATTCTTGAAATAGATAATGAACCACCAACGGTATATACCGATGACGATCTTGAAAGATTGGCACGGAGTATTGTGAAAGACAGCAGAGATAACGGTACGGAAAACAACCTTTCCTTCTGCAAAATCGACAAAGACGGATATACTATTGTTGCATTTATGGATAATACCATCGTAAACGAAAACGCAATGACACTTTTCCGTTATACGTTGATTTTCGGCGGAGTTGCTCTTGTGATCTTCTTCTTTCTGTCGGTATATCTTGCAAGGAAAATTGTAAATCCGCTTGAGGAAAGCTATCAAAAGCAAAAACAGTTTATATCTGATGCAGGTCACGAACTGAAAACTCCGGTGTCTGTGGTAAGTGCAAATGCCGAGGTACTCTCCCGTGAGATTGGTGATAATGGGTGGTTACAAAACATTCAGTATGAAAATGAGCGCATGGGAATCCTGGTCGGTCAGCTCCTTGACCTTGCCCGAACGGAAGATGTGACACCTCAAATGGAACACATCAATTTAAGTCGCTTGGTAGACGGTGAAGTGTTACCGTTTGAAAGTGTTGCTTTTGAAAAAGGGCTTATGCTAAATACAAATATCATAAGCAATATCAGCGTGGTCGGAAACAGCACTCAGCTCAAACAAATCGTATCTATACTGCTTGATAACGCCATCCGCCACAGCAAGGAACAAGGCGAAGTGCGGTTGTCCTTGATAAAGGAACACGGGATTGCAAAGCTTTCGGTAATCAATAGAGGCGATGAAATTCCCGAAGAACAGCGCACGAAGATTTTTGAGCGCTTCTATCGAGTGGATGCCGCCCGTAACGGTGAGGACAAGCACTACGGTTTAGGGCTTGCTATTGCGAAGGCGATCGCCACCTCTCACAAGGGGCATATTGAGGTGAATTGTTTTAACGGATTTGTAGAGTTCAAAGTGAAAATCCCTGCGTTGTAATAGCGAAAGCGATACACCTATCGACTATTTTTATATAAGTATGTTGAAAAATGGTATTTTTTATGATAAAATTAAAAAGTAGTCATTCGGATATTTATGGCGGCGCAAGGAATTCTTAACGCTCAAAACTCTGACATGCGACGCTTTTATGAGATATACCGTGAAGCAACAAATCAAAAATCGGAGGATTGCCTGTCCTCAGATTCAATCGGTTGCCTGTACTATAAATCTGCTTCGGGTTCACTAATGGAGTTTTTTATGGAGAAGAATAAAATAAGTGGGTGGATCGCAGCCTTCAAATTCCTGCCGCTGATCATTTTTGCCTGCCTGGTGATCGTTTTCAAGCTGGATCTGCTGCTTGCTGCGCCGATCGCTACGTTTTGCGCCGTCGGCGTTTACATCATTGTTAATAAATCCAACTTCGACACTGCCTTTGACAGGTGCATCGATTCCGCCAAACACATCGTACTTATCTTTTTTATCCTCATGTTCGCTTACGGCGTTGCCGAGTGCTTTATGGCAACCGGCGTCGGTGCCGCTTTGATCAACCTGGCGCTGGAATTGGGGGTAACGGCGAAAACCATTGCCGTAGTGGCAATGCTTGTGACCTGTCTTCTTTCCACTGCAACCGGTTCATCGTGGGGTACGTTTGCAGCCTGCGCACCGATTTTTCTTTGGCTGAACCACCTTGTGGGCGGAAGTGTGCTCCTGACCCTGTCCTCGATTGCGGGCGGCTCTTGCTTCGGAGACAACATCGGTATGATTTCTGATGTCACTGTGCTTTCTTGCGGCATGCAGGATGTGAAAATTATTGACAGACTAAAGCACCAGCTCATTTGGGCGTTTGGCTGTCTGAGCATAGGTATGATTATCGTTTTCATTGCCGGGCTTGGACTTCCCGATACGCAGGCAGATGCCGCAACAGCCATTGCGCAGATTCCGCAAGAGGCACGCTTGGCGCTTGAAGAGGAGCGACCCTCTGCGCTTGCATTGTTGAATCAGGTGCAGATTGGTGTGCCATATTACATGGCTCTGCCGTTAGTCATCGTGATTGCTCTGTCCTTTATGAAGCTTCATACCATGATCTGCCTTGCAGCAGGTATGATCTCTTCTTTGGTATTTGGCTATTTTGCAGGTACAACGGATTTGAACGCCTGGCTCAATGTCCTTCTTTATAACGGCTTCAGCGATGCAGGCAGCTGGGTCATCGTTATGATGCTTTGGGTCTCAGCGTTTGGCGGCATCATGAACAGTATGAATGCCTTTGAGCCGCTTGCAAAACTTGTGGTAAAGCTTTCCCGCAACGTCCAGCAGCTTATGGGCTGGTGTGGCATTCTCTGCCTTGGCGGAAATATCGCTTTGGCTGATGAGGCTGCGCAGGTTGCAACGATTTCGCCGATCATTCGTGAAATTGTTGAGAAAAATGTCGAATGCAAAGACGAGAGCGATCAATATCGCTTGCGTCTCAGGCTTGCGACCTTCACCTCAGCGATGGGTATTTATGGCTCTCAAATGATTCCGTGGCATTGCTTCCCGGTGTTCTTTGCTGCAATTGCAAGTGCAGTGTATCCCTTGAGAACCTTCACTCCGCTGGATATCATTGGTCATAATTATATGAGCTTTGTTGTTGTCGGCTCCCTTTTGTTGCTGACATTTACGGGCTTAGATCGCTATGTGCCGATGCTCCACCTGCCGGGGAAGGACCGGGTCAGACTGAAATCAACGAAATAATCATTATAAAAATCACACTCATTGATCAATGGGTGTGATTTTTGAATGCTTTTGCGATATTTATTTAATGTCTGCCGAATAACTCGGCACTATTCTGATGATTCAGAGCTTGCAACAGGTGAAATCTTTCTTCGTTTTACAATATAAAATACTCCGCAGGAGAATAAGACGACCACGACCGCAATGATATACCACAACCAAGCAAGCGAGGCATCGGAGCTGACATTTTCAGAATCATCTTCGGCAGGTGCTGACGCAGTTGTTTCCTCAGTTGATTCTGTAGGCTCGATGGTCGTTGGCTCGGTTGCTGCTGCTTTTTGCGTTTCAGCGGCTTCAAGCGCTTGTTCGTAGAGCATTAAAAATGCATGCAATGTGAGCTCCATATCTCCGACATAAAGGCTCGGGGCTGCAGAGGAGCTTGCCCTGTGGTCATATTTTTTTGTATAAGAGTATGCGATATCAAGCAAAAGCTGATCATTATTTTTCAGCGACAGGATCTCCATACCGATTCCCGCGCCCGTAGAATGTGTGCCGATCGGAACGGTGATCTCAGGAGCGCCGGTCAGAGGGGAAAAAGTGGCACAATTGCAGATATAGGGAAGGGCATAGATGTTTTTACCGTCAAGATATTCCTTGGTTGTGTAGTGTGGCGTATGCAGGTAGGTGGGATAAATGATTGCAGACAGGTTATTCTCGTCCAGAAGGGTTTCAAGCTGAGCATATAAGCGATCAGAAGGACTTGAGCTGTTTGCGATATCATTAAAAATGGTTGGAATTGAAACCGTGACGACTTCTGCGCCACACATAGTTAATTCTTCAACTGCTTGATCAAAAGCAGCTTGAATTTCGTCATCTAAAGTATCGTCAGAACGGAAGCCGATCTCCTGAACAGGGTAAGAAAACTCTGCCAAGATACCGATGCGCATTCCGTCTAAAGCGTTTTCATTTAAGTTTTCCGAATATGAGCTGCCCGTCATTGCGTCAAGCATGATTGCCTGATCAACAACAGTTCTTGTGATGGCGCCGACGGTATCACGCTTTTGATTTAGGAGGATACAGCCTTCGTTATCCACCAAATCGAATGTTGGGCGCAGAGAAACGCAGCCGTTCAATGCAGAAGGGTAACGCAGAGAAACGTTCGTATCCGTGCCCAATCCAGCTGCGGCGAAATTCAGACAAACAGCAACGGCGCTTCCACCGGAGGAACCTCCTGATGCAAGATTGGGGTTATAGGCATTGAAAGTCTGCAAGCCGGCGGCGTTGGTGGAACAAATCGCATCCTGTGCTCCGGCGGACATATTGGTTTTGCCTAAAATGACTGCACCTTCGTCCAGCAGATGCTGAACGACCGCAGCGTTTTTTTCGGAAGGGGCACGGTTTGCATAAGCATAGCCGTTGGTGGTGGGGTAGCCTTCGTATTCGATATTGTCTTTTACAACGATGGGGATGCCGAATAAGCTGCCTCTGACATTCCCTTTTGCGAGCGCTGCATCACGCTGCTTTGCAACCTCGACAGCGTTGTCGCATAACGTGATGAAGCACTGGAAGGTGTCGTTATACGCTTCGATGCGCTCCAAATAATACTCCGTAAGCTCCTGACAGGAGATCAAGCCTAAATCGATAGCTTGGCGCAAGGAGGAAATATCAGCTTCATACAAGGCAGCCAAAAGTGCATTTTTATCAACCGTGACTGTATAATCCTCTTCGATTTCGAAGGTGGAAGCAGAGGCGCTGAAAACAAATAAAAAGCATAACAGAAGTAGTAAAATTCTTTTCATAGCATTAAATATGTAGGTTTAAGGGTTTGCGCCCTCCTTGGCAAATGCAAGCTGAATGCCGCTTTCCATATAATCTAAAACAAGAGCGCCTTCGCTCAAAAGACCGATTGAATTGATGCCGTTGCTATCAGCGATGGTCAGCTCCATCTCGTTGAGTTCCCAGGCGATCGTCATTTCAGCACCGCCCAGGCACAAAATGCCCATGCCATCGGTGTCGAGCCGTATGAAGCTTTCACCGCCGTAAAATTCAGCCATGTCCGTGATCGTACCATATTGATTGATGGTGAGCCCGTAATAATTACCGTAAGGGGAAGAAAGATCGGTGTCGTAAGAAGGGGCTTCTGTTGTAGGAATTTCCGGAGCCGTGGCACCTTCAGCGACATAAGTGACAACTGCGCCCTCTAATTCCATTGAGAAAATTCCGCCTGAGAAGGTAGAAAAACAGTCTTCGCCTTGCACATTGACAAAATAGCCGCCGTCAGCGGTTGACCATGTGACTTCATCCTCGTCGTCCGAGAAGCAGATCACGCCGGTGCCATCATTGTAGAGCTTCAGATAATTTTCGCCGGGGTAGATATCGGTCAGTGCGGCATATTCGCCGCTTAGCTCGACCATATGACCACGGAAGGATGCTTCGTATCCGTCGATGGTAAGAAGCGGATCGGAGCAGGCACAAAGCGTACATAAGAGCGCAAGAAGTAAGCAAAGCAGGAAGAAATACCGAAATTTCATCAAAAGACCTCCGATGAGATGAATATATTATGGATATTTTATCATAAACGAATGGGGAACGCAACTGCTTTTTGAGAAAAATCAAAAAGCTTCGGTAAATAGAACACCGTCAAAATCCCGAATTCGATCTAACAGCCCGGCGTGGTCGCCTCTTTTTTTGGATTTAACGGTTGCGAAGAAAGAAATGCAGCCGTTCTTGCTGTGTGAATCGCTTTCGATCTGAATGGAGGAAAAGGTGACCTCGGCATGTCTGGCATTGCGTAAAAATTCGCCTAAGGAAATACCTGCCTCCAATTCGATGTAGACATCGATCGAACGGGTATTATTGCGCATATGCTTATCCCAAATGTGCAGAAGTGTCAAAACCAAAATAATCGCCAAGCCACCAATCAGAGCGACTTCATAAAAGCCAACGCCGATTGCCAAGCCTACGCAGGCAGAAGCCCACAGACCGGCTGCGGTCGTTAAGCCTTTGATTTGATTGTGCGAGGTAACGATGATTGTTCCGGCACCCAGAAAGCCGATGCCGCTGACGACCTGTGCTGCCATACGAGTTGGGTCGCCGGTTTGATAAATTTGAAATATGTATTGATTGGTGATCATCACGATGCAGGCACCGATGCACACGAGCATATATGTGCGCAAGCCTGCCGGTCTGTTTTTCATACCACGCTCTAAGCCAATGGCACCGCCTAAAATCACAGCGGTGACAATGCGCAGAAGAACGGATAGCAGGGTCAATTCACGAATTTCAAACATGATCTACACCTCCAAAATGATTATATCTTATTCGTTCTGAAAAAACAAGATGATTCAAGTATTTTTGCGTGAAAAGTCTATGGTTTAAGATTGTCGTTGTTAGAATACAAAATGAATGAATATATAATGCTTGACTGAGCGAAATGATTTCGATATACTATAAAGTGTTGTAAGCGCATGCAGCGGCTTTGTGTTTTTTCATAGAATTTTTGTTAGAAAAAACGAAATACAACAGGGGAGAGTATCGTATATGAAAAAAAAGACTGGTTGTATTTTTTTATCTTTCGCACTGCTTCTTTTGACCGGTTTTTTTGTAAATGCGGAAGAAGCAGAAGCTCAGCCATATACAGGCTACTATAATTTATCGCTTGGCGTTGTCAATAGTGGTAGCTGTACGGCTATGCAGGCGATGGCGGTTTCCGGCAATGATATCTACTCGGTGAAAATTGCTACGGACAATTCCGAAGCGATTCTTTATCGCACAGATCGAAAAAATGGCGCAACGGTTGCCATGACGGTAGATGGTGCTGCTTATGCTAAGAATTTATACCATGCAAATGATATGTGTGCAGCTGAGGTGAATGGAGAAACCTATCTTTTTATTGCAACGCTGCATAGCGGAGAAAAGGGAGTTGTCTGCCTAAAAATCAGCGCATCAACTGCGATAACACATGCTGTTTATAGCCTTCGACGCAATGATTCAAACGGAACGGAATTTTCTGCCAGCGGTATTTCTACGTTAGACGTCAGTGGCAATACGGTAAAGTTACTCCTTACCAGTGGCTTTAGTTCCTATATTGCAATGGCTGATTTGAACGCCGGAAATACCGTGCTTTCTTCAGCTTTGGCATTTCAGATAAATTCTGCAAATGCTTATTCGCTTGCCAGAACGCTCACACGCTCGCCAAATGCTACGGTCACGGTGCAAGGTGTTGGATATAGCGATGATACATTCTATGTCCCTTTAACGGTAGATCATCGCAGTGTGATTCTGCTCTATCCGAATATTGGTGAGGCGATTGAAAGCTGTGATACAAGCCTCACAACAACCCTTGATGCTTGTATCCATGTCAGCAACAGCGGTTATCACTCCTTCGAGATAGAAAGCATCGGCATTGCCGATGGGATTGTCTACTTCAGCACCAATCGGATGCGCATAAATAATCATAGCATGGCAAGCATTTCATTTTTGACAGAATCAGCATCTTTACGTTTCGATGGCAGGGAGGCTGTTCGAGATGATGGTCTTTATCAATTATGCGATGCAACGGACACGAGCTATGTTTTGACTGACAATTTGACGGAAGGAAAGCTCACGGTTTCAAAAACAACAGGTGCGAATACAGAATATTTTGGATTGGAAAGTGATCGTGAAGGATGTTATTATATTCGTTGTCTGACTACCAAAAACTATTTGACGGTATATGACGATCATGCTGTAGGACAAGAGAAAAAAATGAGCGGGGATCAACAGCGTTGGATGATCAAGTATGTTGGAAACGGGAAATCCGCTTTGATCTCTAAGTATAATCGTGCGTATCTCTATTACGATGATTCTGTGAATTTGGTTACGACCTCGACAGTGGAAAAAACGTGGATATTATCTATGTATAAGGATACAGTGGCTTTGGAAGCGCTTCTTTTTGACTACGAACTTTATACTGCGTGCTATCCGGAGGAAACCGTTGCAATGACACAAGCACAAGCTTTGGCACATTGGAAAAGTACCGGTAAAGCCGCAGGCTATATTGCAAGCATGTTCTTTGACGCAAAATACTACCTTGCGAATAATGCAGATGTTGCAAAAGCTTATGGTGAGAACAATTATAGCAAAGCGTACAGCCACTTTGTAAATTACGGCTTTTGGGAAGGTCGCCAAGGATCTATGTTTTTTTCCCTAAAGGACTATATATCTCGAAGTGAAAATGCAGATATCAAGGCGGTGCATTATCCGGATAAAGTCGCAGTGATGAAGCACTTTTACCAATATGGGGCAAACGAGAGCCTTACACGCGCACACCGAGCAGGAGCGGACAGCTTTTCGGTTATGTCCTGCGTTGCAGAATATGAATTGCATGCAGATAGCGGATACGGTTTCTTAGTCGATTACATCAAGAAAAATGTTGCAATTGCGAAAGTTACGACACAAGCTGAGCTGGAAGACCTTCTTTTTGATGCAAAATATTATCAAGAAAACAATTCTAAATTGAATGAGAATAACACAGCACTCATGAATATGCCGGGGGATACCTTTGAGGATAAGCTTTTGTATCATTGGAAGAATTATGGTATTTCCGAGGGACTTGCTGCAAGTGTTTACTTTAAGGCATCGTATTATAAGACGAAGTATATGTCATCGTCTGCAACTGCGGCAGAGGCGTATGCGCACTTTGTGGAATTTGGGTTTTGGGATCAACGTTCTGCGTCGGCATATTTTGACGGGCAGTCTTATCTCTACGGTTTGCAGCATAGCGGATCGTGTTTGCATGAATTATGTGTTACTTCAATTCAACAAGCAACCTGTGAAATAGCCGGTGCTGGAAGCACATACTGCTGCTTATGCAAGGAAATGATCAAACAGGAGTTGCTGCCTGCTTTGGGGCATAGCTATGAATCAGTTGTCACTGCGCCCACCTGTACTGAAAAAGGAAGCACGACCTATAATTGTACCTTATGTGAGCATTGTTTTGTTTCTGATGAAACCTTAGCACTTGGTCATAGCTACATATATTCAAACAGTGGCGAAATGCACGCTGTTACTTGTGCAAACTGCGATTACAGCACAAATGAAGATCATCATTATATGGATGGTGTTTGCATTTGTGGTGCAGTTGAGATCACTGCGCCTGTGTATGTGCCTAATGATAAGTTGACATTTACAATGAGCATTTCTGTAGGCGAAGAAATGGCTGTCAGCTATAATATCCTGGGTACAGCTGTCAACTCTTACAAAGATTTCTACCTTGAAGTTATTAAGGATGTCGCTGACGGCGAGGCGGTAGAAACCGTTTATGGCATAACCGATAGGCGTGAAGCTATGACTATAAAAACACATGCCACAACCGGTGAAGCACTGATGTATCAAGCGACTTACAAGGGTATCAATGCCAAGGAAATGGGGGATATATTCTCAACAACGCTCTATGCTATTGCTGAAGATGGCACGATCTATTACGGAAATACCATTGTAAATTCGATCAAGGGCTTCCTAATCGGCAGAATCGAAGATTCAAGCTCAATTCCTGAGCTAAAGACCATGGCGGTCGATATGCTCAACTATGGCGCTGCTGCGCAGGTACGTTTGGACTACAATGCTGACAATCTCGTCACCAACGATTTGACTCAGGCGCAGCTTGATAACGCAACAAAAGCGCTTCCGGAAGCAACGGACTATGCTGCGATCAGCGATTACGGTGCGAATTTGAGCGCTCAAATTTCGGTGGCAGCAAGAGTTCAGCTGCATTTGACAAGCATTTACACTCCGAGTGATGCAGCAGTGCTGAAATGTATTATTGCTGATGCTGAAACAGAAAAAATACTCGCTGAGCTGCCTGTTTCGGTCAAGTCAGGTATTATGTGTACAGCAATGTATGATGCAGTGGGCGCAAAAGAAATGCGCAGAGTGATTACGGCAACGATCTACGAAGGAGAGAGTGCTGTTTCCAAGACACTTTCTTGGAGTGTAGAGAGCTATGTCGCTCAAGTGAGAGCAAAAGCCGATGTTGCCGATTCTGAACTAAACATGGTCAATGCGATGCTCATTTACGGCGATTCGGTAGCGGCATATATGAAAGCAATAGGTCAATAAAAGTAACAATGATGCGAGATGGGCTTGTCTAAGGCTATCTCGTATCATTTTTTTGTAAAGTTGTTGGTTTATGGTTGCATTTTTGCGCGAAATTTGGTAAAATACAAAATTAGAATTACAATAGGAGTATTATTTAATGTATCTGAAACAATTGGAGATCCAGGGCTTCAAGTCCTTCCCGGATAAGACTGTGATCTCGTTTGGCAATGATATTACTGCGATCGTCGGGCCGAACGGCAGCGGTAAGTCGAATATTTCCGATGCGATCCGTTGGGTCATGGGTGAGCAAAGCACCCGTGTATTGCGTGGGCAGAAGATGGAGGACGTCATTTTCGGCGGCACGCAGAAGCGACAGCAGGTCGGTTTTGCGGAGGCAACGTTGACACTGGACAACTCCGACCGTGAGATGCGTTATGATGCCGACCAGCTAATGATCACTCGCAGGTATTATCGTTCGGGCGAAAGTGAATACTACATAAATAAGCAATCCGTCCGTTTGCGTGATATCCACGAGCTTTTTATGGATACTGGCTTGGGACGTGAGGGCTATTCCAATATCAGCCAGGGCAGAATTGATGAGATTTTGTCGGTCAAATCCACTGATCGCCGTGAGATATTTGAAGAAGCGGCAGGTATTTCCAAATACCGCCATCGTAAGGAAGAGACCGAGCGCAGACTGTCGCATACGGAGGATAATCTGCTTCGTATTGGGGATAAGATCTCTGAACTTGAGTTGCAGGTCGAGCCGTTAAGAGAGCAATCCGAGAAAGCCAAGGCTTATATCGCATACCGTGATGAGCTCAAGGGCTTGGAGGTTGCTCTTTGGCTGCATACGCTGGAAAAGCTCAGCGCAACGGCAAGAAAGGCTGAGGAGGATTTCCACTCTGCGAATTTTATTTTGCAGCAGGAGCATGAAGCGCTGGATAATCTTTATGTTACGAGTGAATCCTTGACATTTGACCTTCATCAGCGGGATTTGCAGATCGATGCCATGCGCGAGCAGATCGCTTTGGCGGAATCGAAGGTGCAGGAGCTTCGCAGCGTGATTGCCGTTTTGCAGACGAACCGGGATAACTGCTGCGCAAATATTGAAAGAGTTCGACAAGAGCTTGCCGAGCAGGATACGAGAAGCGGCGGTATCGGTGCGCAGATTGTGTCCTTGCAGGCGCGAATGAAGGAACTGGATCAGCAGCTTGAGGTCTTAAATCGTGAGCTCAGAGCGGCTGAAGACGAGGGCAAAAAGCTCGCTGATACCGCCGAGGGCATGACGAAGCAATACCTTTCCTTGCGCAATGAGCAAGAGCGTCTTCGCACGGAGGAATCTGCCAAGAGTGCTGACTTATCTGCAACGGAGGAATCCATTGCCAGATCAGAGGTGAGAAAAGCAGAGGTTCTTTCTGATTGCGATGCGGCGCAGCAACGCCAAGAAAGCGCGCAAGCACAGCTGAAAAATGCACGAAAAGCGCTTCGTGATGCACAAGATGAGATCACGGCTGCCAATAATACGGTTGAAGGCTACCGCTTGCGGAGCAAAACACGTGCTGAAAAACGTGATGTACTGCAAAAACAATTGACCGAGGCAAGTGTGAATTTTGATACCGTTTCTTCAAAGCTTAGAATGTTTGAGGAGATGGAGCGTGAATTTGAGGGCTTCTCCAAGGCTGTGCGTGTGGTCATGCAGGAGAGCAAACGTGGTACTTTGCAGGGTGTGCATGGACCTGTTTCAGCGCTCATCCGTACCAAGGATGCCTATACCATTGCTGTTGAGATCGCACTTGGCAGCGCAATGCAGCAGATCGTTGTTGCAAACGAGCAAAACGCAAAGGCTGCAATTCAATATTTGAAGCGTTCAGATTCAGGTCGTGCAACGTTCTTGCCCATGAGTGTCATTCGTGGCAAAACGCTGGGTGAAAAGGGCGTAGAAAAATGCCGTGGCTTTGTGGGCGTTGCATCAGAGCTTGTGGAATGCAAGAATGAATACCGTACGATCGTTGAAAGCTTGCTGGGCAAGACGGTCATTGCAGATGATATGGATGCGGCGATCGCCATTGCGAACCAATTTTCGCATCGCTTCCGCATCGTTACGCTGGATGGTCAGCTGATCAATGCAGGCGGCTCTATGACAGGTGGCTCGGTGTCGAGAAATGCCGGCATTTTGTCCAGAGCCAATGAGATCGAACGACTGAAAACACAACGAAATGCTTTGCAGGAGAAAATTTCGGGAATAAAGACGGAGCTTGCTGAGGCACAGCGCTTGGTGCAGCAGGTCGAGTTTGAGCTTTCGTCGGAGGAAGTGCGACTGCGCCAAGCACAAGATGAGGTGCTTCGTCGTCAGGGTGAGGAGAAGCAGTTTGTGATCTTGACCGATGCGATCGGTGAGGCAATTTCCTCGAGTGAGCGTGAGCTGTCTTCACTTGCTGATAGAACCGCAGCCGATGAAAAGCATGCTGCGGCACTTCGGGAACAAATTGCGCAATTGCTTCGTCAAATTGCTGACACGGAACGTGATCTTTCGACGCTTTCCGATGGTCAAAGCGTTGCCGCCGAGCAGAGCAACCGCTTGAGCGAACGTATGACCCAAATCCGAATGGATTTGGCTGCCTGCGAGGCGGAAAAGGCAACGGCAAATGATTCCGTCAGCCGTTTGCATGGCTTGGAGCTTGCAATGCAGGGCGACCGTGCGCAAAGACTTTCTCTGATCGCATCTTATGAAGCGGAGGAGCGCATGATCTGCGATCAAATCGCACAGCAGGAGAATCTGCTTGCCGAGAATGATCAGCAAACGCAAACTGAGCGTGATGAGCTGAAAACAGCGTTAGAAGCTCGTTTCAGTGTAGAGGCGAGAAAGACGGCTGCCGAAAAGGAAGCGCAACAGAAGAGTCGCGATATTTTGAATATGGAGCGAGAGAGCGCTCGTTTAGAGGCAAAGAAAAATACCGCCGAGATGGAGGAAAAGCAGATCATCGATAAGCTTTGGGATAGCTATGAGTTGACCAGAACCTCTGCACCGGAAGTTGCTGCCCAAATCGAAAGTGTCGGTACAGCGCAAAAGCGTACATCGGAGTTGAAACGTAAAATCACATCTCTCGGTGCTGTTAATCTCGGTGCAATCTCGGAGTTTGAGCGTGTCAATGAGCGTTATGAGTATTTGGCATCACAGCGAGACGATGTTCTGACTTCAAAGCGTGAGCTTGAGGGCATCATTGCCGACATTACAAAGCAAATGACGGAGATATTTACCGAAGAATTTACGAAGATCAACACTTATTTTTCACAGACCTTTGTGGAGATGTTCGGCGGCGGCAAGGCTTCCTTGGAATTGGAGGATGCCAACGAGCCGCTTACCTGCGGAATTGAAATTCGTGTACAGCCACCCGGAAAGCAGCTCAAGAGTATTACGCTTTTGTCCGGCGGTGAGAAAGCATTTGTTGCAATTGCGTTGTATTTTGCGATCTTGAAGGTGCGCCCGACACCGTTCTGTATGCTTGACGAGATCGATGCGGCGCTGGACGATCGAAATGTCGAAAGATATGCCAAATATCTGCGCACACTATGCAAAAAAACGCAGTTCATCGTCATCACCCACCGTCGAGGCACGATGGAGGCATCCGATGTGCTTTATGGTGTTACCATGCAGGAGCAGGGTATTTCCAAGATCCTGCATTTGGATTTGAACCAGATGGAACAGGCATTGGGAATTGTTGAATAAAGGAGAAACATCAATGGGTTTTTTTGATAAAATTAAAAATAGTCTGAAAAAGACAAGAAATGCCATCGCTGCGACACTTGGCGGTGTGTTTGCATCGTTCAGAGGTGTCAGTGACGAGTTTTACGAGGAGCTGGAGGAGAGCATGATCCTTGCCGACATCGGTGTGGAAACCTCCTGCAAGGCGGTTGAAATGCTTCGTCAGAGAGTGAAGGAACGTAAACTCAAGGAAGCCGAGGAGGTCCATGCCTGCCTGAAGGAAATTTTGGTCGAGATGCTCGATGTCGGTGACACCCGTCTTAAGATGCGGACAAGACCGTCGATCGTATTGGTCATCGGTGTCAATGGTGTTGGCAAGACCACGACCATCGGCAAGCTTGCGCACAGCTTCGCAAATCAGGGAAGGCGTGTCCTTCTTTGCGCAGCGGATACCTTCCGTGCGGCAGCGGCAGACCAGCTTGAAATTTGGGCAGGCAGAGCGGACGTGCAGATCGTGCGTCAGCATGAGGGTGCTGACCCTGCGGCGGTTGTTTATGATGCGATTCAGGCGGCGAAGGCTCGTGGTACGGACCTGATTCTGTGCGATACGGCGGGCAGACTGCATAACAAGGCAAACCTGATGAACGAATTGGGCAAAATTGCAAGAATCATTGACCGTGAGCTTCCTGATGCAGATAAAGAAGTGCTGCTTGTCTTAGATGGCACAACAGGTCAGAACGGCTTGATGCAGGCAAAGGAATTTAAGCAGATTGCGGGTGTTACCGGCATTGCTTTGACGAAACTGGACGGAACCGCAAAGGGCGGTATTGTGATTGCGGTGGCAGATGCGCTGCAAATTCCTGTGAAATATATCGGTGTTGGTGAGCAGATGGACGACCTGATGCCGTTTGAGGCAAAGGCGTTTGTCGATGCGCTGATCTAAGGAGGATATTATGAGAGTTGACGGCAGAGCGTTAGACGAGATGAGGAAGGTCAAGGCAACCTTGGGATTTTCCAAGTTTGCCGAGGGAAGTTGCCTGATCGAGGTTGGAGATACCATGGTGCTGTGCAATGCTTCCGTTGAGGAGCGGGTACCGCCGCATGTGATGAGCGGTGGCTGGGTCACGGCGGAATATTCCATGCTTCCCAGAGCAAACCGTGAGCGAAGCAAGCGTGATGTTTCCAAGCTGAAGCTTTCGCCCAGAAGTGCGGAGATACAGCGCTTGATCGGAAGAAGTCTGCGTTCTGCGATCGAATTGGAGCTGCTCGGTGAACGCACCATTACCGTCGATTGCGATGTTTTGCAGGGTGACGGCGGCACGAGAACTGCCTCAGTCACCGGCGGCTTTATCGCAATGGCTTTGGCTTGCCGCAAACTCATGGAACAGGGTGCGATCAAGCAGATGCCGATTCGCACCTATGTTTCGGGAATTTCTGCCGGTATCGTGCGCAATGAGGCAATGCTGGATCTTTGCTACGAGGAGGATTCTCGGGCATTGGTCGATCTTAACTGTATTATGACAGCCGAGGGAGACTTGATCGAGCTGCAGGCAACCGGTGAGGGCAGACCCTTCTCCGTTGAGGAGGAACGCAAGCTGCTTGCGCTTTGCCGTAAGGGAAATGCGATTCTGACACAGATGCAGCGCCGATGCTTAGGAGGTTTGGAATGAAATTAGTTCTTGCGAGCAATAATGCGCATAAGCTTGAGGAGCTTCGCGCGATTTTGACAACTCTCGGCATGGAGGTCGTGCCGCAGAAGGAAATGAATATCAATATTGAGCCGGAGGAAAACGGTACAACATTTGAGGAAAACTCTTATATCAAGGCAAAAACGATCATGGATGCCTGTGGCATTGCCACGATCGCAGATGACTCTGGCTTGATGGTCGAAGCGCTCGATGGTGAACCCGGGGTCTATTCCGCACGATACGGTGGCGAAGAATGTGTGACAGATCGTGACAGATTAAATTACCTTCTTTCCAAAATGGAGGGCAAGGAAAATCGCAAGGCGAAATTTGTCAGCGTGATCACCATGCTCACACCGGGTGGGAAAAAGATCGTTGCAAGAGGGGAATGCCCGGGTGAAATTTTGAATGCACCGCAGGGTGAAAACGGCTTTGGCTACGATCCCGTGTTCTATGTTGCGCAAGCCGGCTGCACCTTTGCGCAGCTTTCATCACAGGAGAAAAATGCAATTTCTCACCGCGCAAGAGCATTAAAGGTGTTTGCGGAAATGGTCAGAAAGGAGCAGGAGCATGCTGACAAGTAAACAACGTGCGCAATTGCGCAGCGAAGCGAATACGTTGGAAACGACCCTCATGGTCGGAAAGGGCGGCGTGACGGAAAATGTGCTTGCCGAGGCGAAAACACAGTTAGAGGCAAGAGAACTTGTCAAGGGGCGTGTTTTGGAGACGGCGCTCATGACCGCACGGGAGGTTTCGGATGAAATCTGTTTAGCTTTGGGCGCAGATGGAATACAGTGCGTCGGCTCAAAGTTCGTGATTTATAAAAAATCAGAAAAGAAGGCACAGGAGGCTGCAAAGGCTGCCCGAGGCGAGACGAAGAAAAAATCCAATCCCGTACGCAGAGGTGCACAGGAGCGCCGCAAAAAGGCTCGCGAGGAGCGGGAAAGACGCAATGAATATTTCCGCCAAAGTGCAATTCAGGCGGCAATCGAGCGCCGCAAGGGATAAAGACAACAGGGAGAGAAAGATATGGCAAGGATCGGTATTTTTGGCGGAAGCTTTAATCCGCCGCACTTGGGACATATGCTGGCTGTGCGTGAGTTTCAAAAGAAGCTCTCGCTGGATCTTGTGCTGCTGATTCCTGCTTCGATCCCGCCGCATAAACAGCTTTCCTCCAATTCCCCCGATGCACAGACCCGTTTGGAGCTGACAAGGCTTGCGGCTGCTAAGCTTCCGAATACGGAGGTCTTGGATATTGAGCTGAACCGTCAAGGGACAAGCTACACGGCGGATACTTTGACGGAGCTGAAAGAACGATATCCGAATGATGCGCTGTTTTTATTAATGGGAACGGATATGTTTTTCTCGTTTGAAAAATGGTATCATCCCGAGCGGATCACCAATCTTGCAACGATTGCGGTTGCGCACCGAAATGCGGAACCGACACAAGCGCTTGCGGATTGTGCGCAGCGTTTGAAGGACAAATATAATGCACGCATTGAAGCGGTGGAGAATGATTATCTGCCGCATTCGTCAACCTCTGTGCGTGCGATGCTGGCGTTTGGCTGTGCTCAAGAATATTTGTCACCGCAGGTGTTGGACTATATTACTGCGAACAAGCTGTATTATGTCGGAGAAAATTTGAAAGAATTGCCGTTTGAGCGCTTGTCTGAGGTCAGCCTGTCGCTTCATATGGCAAAAAGAGTGCGCCATGTGATCGGCTGCAGTCAAACAGCCGGGGAGTTGGCCAAATATTACGGCGAGAATGTGATCGACGCAAAGCGCGCCGGAATTTTGCATGATATTACAAAAGCGTTAAATGCGGAAGAACAGTTGCATTTGTGTGAAAAATATGATATTATATTAAATCAGTTTGAGCGAGAGAATCCGAAGCTCCTGCATGCTAAAACCGGTGCAACGATCGCAAAGAAGGTTTTTGGCGAATCTGATGCGGTTTACCATGCGATCTATTGCCATACGACCGGTAAGGCGCAGATGAACTTGCTGGAAAAAATTATTTATTTGGCGGACTATATGGAGCCGAATCGTGATTTTTCGGGAGTCGATGAAATGCGCCGTTTGGCGTATATGAACTTAGATGATGCGATGCTCATGGGACTAAGAATGTCTATCGAGCAGCTTACCGTGCGTAATATGCAGATCGATCCGAATTCTCTTGCTGCACTTCATTTCCTGGAGGCGAAGCTATGAGCTTATACGAAAAGAAACGAAATTCACAAGTCCCTGAAGAAGAGATCGCTGAGAACAGGCTCAGTGCCAAGACTCGTGCCTGCACATTACTGATGCTGTCTGTGATCGTGTTCCTCTGTGCAGTAGTAACTTGTGCTGCACTGATTGCGAAAAGTGTTGGCGATAATGACGGCGAAAAAACCCTGGAAACACACGTCGAGGACATCAAATATGTGGCGAATAATACCAACAATACGGAAACACCCTCAAATGATACACCCGATGTGAAGCTGACGGCACCGGTTAGCGTTTACGATTCCAATATCTTAAACATTTTGCTTGTCGGAACCGATAGTGAAACGGCGCAGACCGATGCGCTGATTGTCGTCAGCGTTGACATGGAAAAGGGACAGCCCTCCATGCTGAGCATTCCGAGAGATACCTATATCTCCGGCGATTATTCGACCCCGAAGATCAATCGTGTCTATGCGGAAAACGGGAGCAGAGGAATTGAGGCACTGAAGGAATCGGTGGAGAACATGCTGGGCTTCCGCTTGGATAATTATCTTGTCTTTGACAGGGAAGCTCTTGCAGAGGTTTTGCAGCGGACAGGCGGGATCGATTTTGAGATCCCCGAAGAACCGACGTACCATGATCTGCTGCCCGGAGAACAGAACTTGAGCGGCGAGAAGGCTTTTGCGCTTTTCCGTTATCGTGAGGATTACACGGACGTGGAAACAGAGCCGTATCGTGTGCAAAGAGATTTCCTGGCGAAGATTTTGGACACACTATTGGCGGATCAAGAGAACAACCTTGAAAATGCCGAGCTCATCTGTCAGGCGACAGATACCGATCTGGAGGCAACGGAGCTTGCTTATTTGACCGATTTGCTGAAGAACGCACGCTTTGCCGCATCCTTCAGCAGAGCATTGCCTGGTGGCGAGATCACGATCCGTGATGAGGCGTATTATCAGGTCGATCCTGCACAGGCATGCGAGATTTTGAATGGTCACTTCAATCCTACAGGAAGCGATTTGACCGAATATGATGTCCATTTCAGACAGCTGCAAGGGGACAGCGGCGAAGGCGAGATGGCTGACTTCGGCTTCGGCGGACCCCATCCGACACAGAATAATTCCGGCACGAACGATGAAACCGAAGCTACCGAGGAAACCGAGGAGACAGAGCCTACCGAGGAGAGCGAGAGCCTTGATGAGCAGGAGCCTTCCGAGCAAGCTCCTGAGTCATCAGAAGATGAAACCGAAGCACCGTCGGAATCCGATGCGCTAACGGAGGAACTTCCTGAGGAGACAAATGAGACGGAAGACCCGGAACCTATTGAAACGGCTGAACCAACAGTATCCGAGGAGACAGCGGAGCCGGTTGACCCGGCGGCACCGATCGAGCCGGATGGAGATGAATAAGGAGAGATGAACATGTATACACCGAAAGAAATTGCAATCGAGGCAGCAAAAACACTGGATATGCACAAGGGCTTGAGCATCAAGCTGCTTGAGGTCACGGATGTGACAAGCATTGCCGATCATTTCCTGATCTGCACCGGCACTTCCAATACGCACGTCAAGACGCTTTGCGACAGCGTTGAGGCGAAGGTCGTTGATGAATTGGGTGAAAAGCTTCTGCACCGTGAGGGCCACAGAGGCGGCACATGGGTACTTCTGGACTTTGGATGCCTGGTCGTGCATGTGTTCACGAATGAGACCCGTGAGTTTTATGATCTGGAACGTCTGTGGAATGATGCGAAGCCTGTTGAGCTTACATTTGGAGAAGAGGCATAATTATGAAATATGATTTTACCGCGATTGAGAAAAAATGGCACAGGATTTGGGACGAAAAGAAGCTCTATAAGTCCGAAAATGGCTCCGAAAAAGAAAAATTCTATGCACTGATCGAGTTTCCTTATCCGTCAGGCGTAGGTCTGCATGTCGGTCATGCAAGACCCTATACTGCAATGGACACAGTGGCAAGAAAGCACCGTATGCAGGGACAGAATGTTCTCTTCCCGATGGGCTATGATGCTTTTGGCTTGCCGACGGAGAACTATGCGATCAAGAATCATATCCATCCTGCGATCGTCACCCGTGACAATGTTGCAAATTTCCGTGCGCAGCTGCAGGAGCTGGGCTACAGCTTCGATTGGGAACGTGAGATCAACACAACGGATCCGAAGTATTTTAAGTGGACGCAGTGGATCTTCCTTCAGCTGTTCAAGAAAGGCTTGGCGTATAAGGCACAAATGCCGGTCAACTGGTGCACCTCATGCAAGTGTGTTTTGGCAAATGAAGAGGTCGTTGACAATGCTTGTGAGCGCTGCGGTAGTCCTGTCATCCGAAAGGAGCAGAGTCAGTGGATGCTCAAGATCACGGAGTATGCGCAGAAGCTGCTGGACGATCTCGATGAGGTTGACTTTGTCGAACGTGTGAAGTTGCAGCAGCGTAACTGGATCGGCCGTTCGACCGGTGCGCAGGTGCGTTTTGGCTCAACGCTCGGTGATGATATCGTTGTATTTACCACTCGTCCCGATACACTTTTCGGCGCAACCTACATGGTGCTCTCTCCGGAGCATGCACTGGTTTCCAAGTGGATGGATCGGCTTAAAAATGCCGATGAGGTCAAGGCTTATCAGGCAGAAGCAGCTGCGAAATCCGATTTTGAACGTACCGAGCTTGCCAAGGATAAGACCGGCGTTCAGCTCAAGGGCGTTTGCGGCATCAATCCTGTCAACGGCACCGAGATCCCGATTTTTATTTCGGATTATGTTTTGGCAACCTACGGCACAGGTGCGATTATGGCGGTTCCCGGACATGATGACCGTGACTGGGCGTTTGCCAAAAAGTTTGGCTGCAAGATCATTGAGGTCGTCAAGGGCGGCAATGTTGAAGATGCTGCTTTTACCGATTGTGATACCGGCGTGATGGTCAATTCCGGCTTCCTGGATGGCATGAGCGTTGAAGAAGCAAAGAAGGCAATCATTACTTTCTTAACGGAAAAGGGAATCGGTGAGGCGAAGGTCAATTTCAAGCTCCGTGACTGGGTGTTCTCCCGTCAGCGTTATTGGGGCGAGCCGATTCCTATCGTACATTGTGAAAAGTGTGGCGCAGTGGCGCTGCCTGAGAGCGAGCTTCCGTTGCTGCTACCCGATGTTGAGAGCTATGAGCCGACAGACGACGGCCGTTCGCCGTTGGCTGCTATGACAGATTGGGTCAATACGACCTGCCCGTGCTGTGGCGGTCCTGCAAAGCGTGAAACAGATACCATGCCTCAGTGGGCAGGCTCCTCATGGTATTTCCTGCGTTACATGGATCCCGACAACGATGAGGCATTGGCTTCGAAAGAGGCAATGGAGTATTGGGGTCCTGTCGATTGGTATAACGGCGGCATGGAGCATACCACACTGCATCTTCTGTACAGTCGTTTCTGGCATAAGTTCCTCTATGATATCGGCGTGGTTCCGACCAAGGAGCCCTATGCAAAGCGCACCAGCCATGGCATGATTTTGGGCGAAGGCGGCATTAAGATGTCGAAATCCCGCGGCAATGTCATTAACCCGTCTGACGTTATTGCGGAATACGGCGCAGATACAATGCGTACCTACATCGTTTTCATCGGTGATTTTGAGAAGGCTGCTTCCTGGTCTTCCAATGCAGTCAAGGGCTGCAAGCGCTTCCTGGACAAGGTTTGGAATCTTGCCGAGACGGTAACGGATCACGAAACGGCATATTCTGCAAAGAATGAATCGATTCTGCATAAGACCATTAAGAAGGTCTCGGGCGATATCGATGCACTCAAGGGCAATACTGCGCTTGCCGCACTGATGACCCTTTGCACTGCTTTGAGCGATAACAGCTGTAATGCTGCAGAGCTGAAAACGATGTTGCAGCTTTTGAGCCCGTTTGCGCCCCATATCTGCGATGAGATTTGGGAAATGCACGGTTTTGAAGGCATTTGCTCCGTTTCTCAGTGGCCGAGCTACGACGAGGCAAAATGCAAGGATAGCGAGATCGACATGGCGGTTCAGGTCAACGGCAAGCTCCGTGGCACGATCCATGTCGCTGCGGACTTAGATAACGACAGTGTGGTTGAGTTTGCAAAGAATGACGAGAAAATTGCTCGCTTCTTAGAGAAAAACGGCGGCAATATCGTCAAGACCATCGTTGTCAAGAATAAGCTTGTCAACCTGATCGTGAAATGATCTGAGCATTTGGACGATTTTTGCAAAAAAATTGAAAAATTTTGTGGATTATGCTTGACATTTCCGCAAGAATTAATTATAATGATTCATGCCGTTTGAACGGCCCTGAAAGCATCCTGGATTTAACCGGTTGCATCGGAGGGAGGGAAAAAGATGTCTGAAATCCGTGTCAAAGAGAACGAGTCTCTGGAGAGCGCACTGAAGCGTTTCAAGAGAAGCTGCCAGAGAGATGGCGTTATCGCAGAAGTTAAGAAGAGAGAGCATTACGTCAGCCCGAGTCTCAAGCGGAAGCAGAAGTCCGAAGCTGCTCGCAAGAACAAGAGAAGAGGTTTTTGATTTCCCTTCTTGATTCCATGGAATCAAATTTTGTTAATTACGGAGAGTTCTTAGGAGCTCTCCGTTATTATTTTACTTTGGATTGACAAAAATTATTTTGATGTTATAATACAAATATACTTTTTAATTTTGGGAGGTTGTTATGAAAAAAAGAGCATTGTCTTTTCTTCTGTGTGTTTGTATCCTCCTTGGTCTTCTGCCGGTGTCTTTGACGGTACGGGCAGCGGTCCAGTCAGGTACTTATGACACGATTACATGGAGCATCGACACAGATACCGGCGTATTGACTTTCACCGGTTCCGGTGAGATCGGCTCCGGTGGCCCCTGGAACCAGTACAGAAGCTCCATCACGTCCGTTGTAATTGAGGAAGGAGTTACGAGCATTGCTGCAAATGCCTTAGCCGGCATTGCGAGTCTTACGAATGTATCCATCGCATCGAGTGTTACGAGCATTGGCTCGAGTGCTTTTGCGGCTACGGGTCTGACAAGCGTTGTTGTACCAAAGACCGTTACATTGCTTGGTGAGTCTGCATTTGCAGGTTGCGCTTCTTTGGTGAGCGCTGAGATCCTTGCTTCGATCAACAGCCTTGAAAAGAATCTGTTTGCTTCATGCGTTGCCCTGACCGAGTTTGTTATACCGGAGGGGGTCATCACGGTTTGCGACAGTGCTTTTGGCGGCTGCAGCTCTTTGAAAAAGGTGATGCTTTCCTCTACGGTGGAAGAAATTGCCTCGGATGCCTTTGGTGGCTGCATTGCCTTGGAGGAGATGATCATTGCCGAGGAGAATCAGAGCTTCTGCGTTGACAACTACGGTGTCCTGTACAACAAGGATATGACGCAATTGCTCTATGCGCTGCCCTCGCTTGCCGGCGAATATACAATTCCTGCCGGTGTGCAGAGTATTGCGGACCGCGCATTCGATAGCAATGCAAAATTGACGGCAATCACCATGCCCTCTGACCTCACTGTGATCGGTGATTATGCGTTCGCAAATTGCTCTGCACTCGAAAATGTCGAGTTAGGCAGCGATCTTGCGAGTATCGGCACAGGCGCATTTTCTTATTCAGCGCTTGCTGAGGTTGTTATTCCCGACACTGTTACGACACTTGGTACTCGTGCATTTACAAATTGCGCCTCATTGACAAGCGTAACAATCGGTTCCGGTGTTGAGGTAATCGACGAATATACCTTCCAATGGTGTACTGCGTTGGAAGCTTTGAACCTTGGTGACAACATCAAAACGATTGGACAGTGTGCTTTCTACAATGACAACTCGCTTAAGACCGTCGATCTTCCTGCAGGTTTGATGAGCATTGGTGCACACGCCTTTGAGAGTACTGCGCTTGAAAACGTTGCAATTCCGGCAAGTGTTACGAGTTTGGCGTTCAATGCGTTCAATTTTTGCAAGGCAATAACTGCATTTACGGTGGATCCCGATAATCTTGACTACTGCAGTGATAGCTATGGCGTACTTTATACCAAGGATAAGACGACCTTGATCAGCTGCCCCGGCGCTTTCTCCGGTTCTTATGTGATTCCTGACGGAGTTATCACCATTGATGCCGCTGCGTTTGCATACTGCGCAGGTTTGACTGCCGTAACCATTCCGAACACGGTTACGACACTCTCGTACAAGGCTTTTATGCAATGCGATGGTTTGGAAAGCGTTATTATTCCCGAAGGTATTACTAAAATCGATTCTGATATGTTCAATGCTTGCACGAAACTCAAGAGTGTTGTGCTTCCTTCAACGTTGCAATCCATTGGCAATTACGCATTTGATGAATGCGTTGCTTTGGAAGAATTGATCCTTCCGGAAGGACTTGAGACAATCGCACGCTATGCGTTTGAAGGCTGTACTTCACTGAAGTCGGTTACCATGCCGTCTACCGTGAAGAGCGTTGGAACCTATGCGTTTAATCGTTGTGCGCAGCTTACGAATGTTTACTATGCCGGAGGTGAAGAAGATTGGGCGTCGATTACGATTGAAAGTAACAATGCTCCGCTTCTCAATGCAAACATCTCCTATAATATAACGCCGATCATTACATATCCCGTTGAGGGCGGCAATATCTACATTGAAAGAGCTACCGGCACTGTCATCGATTGTGATGAAACGGTAACAGCAGCTGAGATCCCCGAGACAATCGAGGGTGTCACCGTAACGAGCATTGGCGAAAAGGCATTCTATTACTGCAAGAGCCTTGCAAGTGTGACGATTCCCGAAACTGTAACAAGCATCGCACCGTATGGTTTCTATTACTGCTCTGCTTTGACCGAGATCGACATTCCCGATGCGGTCGAGAGCATTGGAAGCTTTGCATTTAACTGCTGCCACAGTTTGACAAGTCTCGAACTGCCTGCAAGCATGACGGTGATCGAGAAGGACGCATTCTCGAGAATGAACAAGCTCGAAAGCGTAACGATTCCGAATGGAGTCACCACCATCGGAGACCACGCATTCTACGCTTGCCCCGTTCTGAGCGAGATAAATATTCCCGAAACAGTAACGACAATTGACCAGTGGGCGCTTGCACAGACAGGAATTGTTGAAATTACGATTCCTGACAGCGTAACGAGCATTGGCGATGCACAGTTTTACGGCTGTAAAAGTCTTACGAGCGTGAAGCTTTCCAATCAGATCACGATGATACCGAACTATATGTTCTATGATTGTGATTCATTGGTTTCTTATGAAATCCCGGAACAAATTACCGATATTGATCATAACGCATTCAATTCATGTGATAAGCTAGAAAGCATTATCATCCCTGAAGGGGTAAAAACCATCGGAAGCCATGCTTTTTCGAATAATAAGAACCTTAAGAGCATCGTTTTCCCGGACAGTGTTACTACGCTTGGCGACTGTGTTGTAATCAACTGCGATGCTATCGAGACGATTGAAATCGGAAGCGGACTTGAGACAATCGGCATTAATGTTTTTAACAGCAACCCTGTACTGACTGAATTCATCGTCAGCGAGGATAACAAAAACTTCTGCGATGTTGACGGCGTTCTGTTCAACAAGGCGAAGACAGAACTTCTGTATTTGCCGGGCGGATATCAAGGCGAATATACTGTTCCCGAAGGAGTTGTAAGTATTGGAGGTTTTGCATTCTATGGCTGTACAGGTCTAACGTCTGTCAAGATGGAAGGCGATGTAACGAGCATCGGCATGAACGCATTTACGAACTGCTCAGCATTGACGGATGTCGAACTGTCCGAAGGTGTTGAAACGATAACTTCCTACACATTTGCAGGCTGCACCTCGCTTTTGAGTATCAAGCTGCCCAAGAGTCTGAAAACGGTTGAAAGCGGTGCGTTTGCCGGAACATGGCAGCTTAAGGACGTCTACTACGGCGGAACTGAGGTTGAGTGGGGAGAAGTGTCGATTGTGTCCGACAATAATTTCCTGCTGGCTGCAACCGTTCACTACACCGAACCCATCATTACATATCCCGTTGAGGGCGGCAATATCTACATTGAAAGAGCTACCGGCACTGTCATCGATTGTGATGAAACGGTAACAGCAGCTGAGATCCCCGAGACAATCGAGGGTGTCACCGTAACGA
>SVKY01000024.1 GCA_015068235.1 Oscillospiraceae bacterium | reverse complement strand
CATGGCAGTTAAATTATACCACCAAAGGGCTGCAATTTCTACCGATTGCAGCCCTTTCTCTAAAAAATTTGCAGCCTGTACCTTACGGCACAGGCTGCTCTTTTTTGGGGACTTTTTTTACAGCCCCATTTTATTATTTCTTTTTTACGAAATTCCAGCTATCGGCGCACATTTCCTGCACTGTCTTTTCTGCAGACCAGTTCAGCTTTTCTTTCGCCTTTTGCGTATCTGCCCAAACCGCAGGCAAATCGCCATCACGTCGTGCGCCGATCACACGATTGACCGTAAGATTATTTGCGTTCTCAAACGCTTCAACTAACTCAAAAACGCTCGAGCCATTGCCCGTACCAAGGTTAAACGCCTCGACGCCTCGGTTCATATTGGCATATTCCAACGCCTTTAGATGTCCCTTCGCAAGATCGACAACGTGAATATAGTCTCTCACGCAGCTGCCATCGGCTGTAGGATAATCATCTCCGAAAATTGTCAGCTTCTCCAACTGTCCTGCGGCAACCCGAACGATATACGGCATCAAATTATTGGGAATACCGTCGGGATCATCACCGATCAATCCCGATTCATGGGCGCCGATAGGATTGAAGTATCGAAGATTGATCGCTGAAAAATCTGCATCCGCAGCAGCGGTGTCACGCAGGATCTGCTCAATGAAAACCTTTGTCCATCCGTAGGGATTCGTGGCAGTATTGACCGGCATATCCTCCGTATAAGGTGAAGGATTGGAGGGTCCGTAAACCGTTGCCGAAGAAGAAAAAACGATCTTCTTGCAGCCAAACTCCTGCATGCATTCCAAAAGCGACAATGTCGAATCCAAATTATTGCGGTAATAACGCAGCGGAATGCCACAGCTCTCACCGACAGCCTTTAAGCCTGCAAAATGAATCACAGCGTCGATTTGATGCTGCTGAAAAATACAACGCAGTGCCTCACAGTCACACACATCAATTTGATAAAAAACAGGCTTCTTTCCGCAGATCAAGGCAATTCGGTCCATGACGTCAGGCTTTGAATTGCACAGGTTATCTGCTACGACCACATCATAGCCGCTGTTCAACAGCTCCACGCAGGTATGACTGCCGATAAAGCCGGCACCGCCGGTCACAAGTACACTCATGATAAATACTCCCCTTTTGGTTATTGTCTATGCGCAGTGTAATAATCATCTGCTTGTCGGAAAAACGGACAGTTGCCGTGATAATGGGCATGGATTCGGTACCACTCATCCTCATCGATGTCCATGGAGCAGTAATACTCCTCAGTTTCTTCATCAAAATTATAATTCCAGCAATCTTCGCAATTCGGCATGTTATTTCTCCTATCGGAAGATCTCTCCCTGTGCATCGTAGATCTCCATTCTGCAGCAAGTCACGAAATCCGCCCGATGTGTTGGCAAATATCGTTCGATCGCAGATGGCAAAAGCATCGGATTCAGCGACGGATTTTGTGCACAGACAATGCAATCAAGAATGATCTCATTTTGCGCCGCAGTAATTCGGACCTCTTTCACAAGCGGTCGAATATCTACATTATCCACACCACGTTTTGTGCGTTTTTCGACAATTAATTCCGTTTTTGACAACAATTCTTCAATTTCAATAGCACAGGGAGCCTCATGATCATAGTGCAGCTTCAGCTGCGCACGAAGATGAGTAAGCTCCTTGCCTTTTCTTGCGCTTTCGTAAACATTGAGCACACGCACACCCTCAGGCAAAACCGCATTCATCTCCTGCGGTGTGATGGTCAGCTCTGCATCAAGCTCATATTCCATGATCTCGCACTCGCTTTCAACGCCTACGCTCAGCGGAAGAAGCATCGAAACATATGCATGCGGTGTATAGCCCTGCGAGTGGTGCAGCAGCACGCCTGCACGGCGGAATGCGCGCTGCATCAACCGCATCGTATCCAAATGGGACATCCAAATCGCAGTCCCTTTCTTCTCAAACAGCATTCTACGCATCGCAGCGACCTCCGTTCAGCAGGCAATTGGCGCCACAGGCGCTGCATTGCGTGCGACAATCGGGTGTGGTTTCCGAGCGATATGCTTTCTCACGCTCACGGCGCAAATATTCTTCCTGCACACCGTCGGAAATAGTGCTCCACGGCAGCAGTTCATCGTCTGCAAAGCCTCTCGAAGCATAAAAATCAGGATCAATACCGCAGGCACGGAAACTGTCGAGCCATGTCTGATAGGAAAAATACTCATCCCAGCCATCCATCTTTGCGCCACGGTTGACAGCCTCTTCAATAACTGCACCCAATCGACGGTCACCACGAGCCAAAACAGCCTCTAAATGGCTCAAATCAGCCGCATGGTAATTATACTCAATGCTCTTTGACGGCATATTTTCCTTCAACAGCTTCGCTCTGCGCAAATATTCCTCGGGCGTGATCTGCTTTTCCCATTGGAAAGGAGTAAAGGGCTTTGGCACAAAGAATGCCGTTGCCACATGAATACGGCAGCCACGCTTTTTGTTCACCGCATATGCTCTCCATGTTTTTAGGATCTTGTATACCAAATCCGCAATTCCCAAAACATCCTCATCGGTTTCTGTCGGAAGTCCAAGCATAAAATAGAGCTTAACGCTGTTCCAACCGCCCTCAAAGGCAATGCGGCAGGTCTGCAAAATTTCCTCTTCCGTGACATTCTTATTAATTGCATCACGCAAGCGTTGGGTTCCTGCCTCGGGCGCAAAGGTCAATCCGCTTTTTCTGACCTTTTGAAGCCTGAGCATCAGCTCTCGGGAAAAATTATCCACACGCAAGGACGGCACAGATAAATTAATCTTCCTTGGCTCACAATAGTCAAGCATCGAATCAGCAAGCTCAGGCAGGTACTTATAATCAGAGGTAGAAAGGCTTGAAAGCGTGATCTCATGGCAACCGGAATTTTCGAGAGATTCGATTGCCTGTGTCAAAAGCTTCGCAGGGCTTCTCGGCCTAACAGGTCGATAAGTAAAGCCCGCCTGACAGAAGCGACAGCCTCGAATACAGCCACGCATGACCTCCAAATTGGAACGATCATGCACGATCTCGGTATTCGGCACAATAATATCCGTCGGATAAAGCGCATCATCCAAATTCTGCACGATGCGTTTTGTAACCCTTTCAGGTGCACCGTCCTTTGCCGTGATGGTGCGCAATGTACCGTCTGAATGATAGCTATGCTCGTACATGGAGGGGACATAGATGCCATCGATTTTGGAAGCTTCCATCAAAAACCGTGCTTTGGACCAGCCTTCGGCTTTTGCTTTTCGGTAAAGCTCCAAAATCTCAACCGTCACCTCTTCTCCCTCACCGATGGAAAAGAAATCGACAAAATCCGCAAGCGGCTCGGGATTATACATACAAGCACCGCCCGCAAAAACCATATGCTTCAAATCCGTACGGTCTTCCCTGTGCAGCGGAATGTTGCCCATGCGAAGCATATTCAAAATATTCGTATAGCTCATCTCGTAGCCGACGGTAAAAGCGATCATGTCGAACTGCGAAAGCGCATCACCGCTTTCGAGTGCATATAGAGGGATATCGTTTTCACGCATCGCCTGCTCCATGTCTCCCCACGGCGCAAAAACACGCTCACACCAAACGCCCTGCATCCGATTCATGATCGCATACAAAATGCGCATACCAAGATTCGACATTCCGATCTCATAGGTGTCCGGAAAACAAAATGCCACTCTCAAATCAACTTCATGCTTGTCCTTAATGATCTGATGATACTCACCGCCGACATAACGTGCCGGCTTTTGTACCGTCGGTAAAATGCGCTGTAATTTCTCGTTCATTATTTCTCCAGTAAGCTCAACAGGTACTGACCGTACTCTGTCATTTTTAATTCATTGCCGATGGCACGCAGCTGCTCATCGTTGATAAAGCCCTGCAGCCATGCAATCTCTTCGGGACAGGCAATGTATAAGCCCTGACGGGTCTGAACCGCCTCAACAAACTGCGCAGCATTCAAAATACCCTCAGGCGTACCGGTATCCAGCCACGCCATACCACGCTCCATCAGCTCCACATGGAGCTTGCCACGCTTCAAATATTTCTCATTCAGCGATGTGATCTCAAGCTCTCCGCGAGCTGACGGCTTGAGTGTCTTTGCCAAAGCAACCGCATCACCGTCATAGAAGTACAATCCGGGAACTGCATACTTAGACTTCGGCGCCTTAGGCTTTTCCTCAATAGAAAGAACCTTGCCATCGTCGTCAAATTCCACAACGCCGTAAGCGGTCGGATCCTTTACGGGATAGCCGAAAACGGTTGCGCCTTCACTTCTTTCGCAGGCAACCTTGAGCAGGCTCTTTAACTGCGAACCATGGAAAAGGTTGTCGCCCAAAATTAAACAGCAACGCTCTCCCGCAATAAAATCCTCCGCAATCAAAAATGCGTCGGCAATGCCTCTTGCGACGTATTGCACACCATAAGTAATGCTGGCGCCAAACTGACTGCCATCACCCAACGCGCGCTTATAAGCCTCCACATCTGCCGGAGCGGTAATGAGCATAATCTCACGAATGCCGGCTCTCAGCAAAACCGCCAGCGGATAATACACCATAGGTTTATCATAGATCGGAATCAAAGGCTTCGACACCGCCTTCGTCATCGGATAAAGTCTGCTTCCCTTGCCTCCTGCGAGAATAATACCTTTCATATAAAACCTCTCCTCTTATTTTATAATGTTTATGCCGCAACGCCTATGAAACTCGGCTCTCTTTTGAAGTCTCTCAGAATTTGCCTGCTCCACCTCAGCAATCTCATCGGTCAGCTTTTTCCTGCGATATACCGCTGCAAAAATCATCCGCCAGATCCAAAATACCGGTAACAAAACGGGAATCTTTTGTAACACCGGATAATACTTCCGCATCGCCTTATATGGCGGAAACAGCCTTGCAAAAATATAGGAAAATTTTGATTTTCCATATTTCTTTGTCAGCATGCGGTCAACCACACGCTGTTGATCTGTTCCGAACGCCCCGCTGCCAAGGATATATTCGCCAAGCTCGAGATCTAACGGTTCAGCCTCAGCATCGCCAAACCAAACACAAGCAAGGTGCTCTGCCGTTGCGGCAAACTGCGTCAGTTCCAGCTGTGACAAAAGCTGCGCAAGCTTATCATGATCCATTACCATTCGATTCTTGCAAAACCAAATGTCCATAACCGGTCGTACGCCAACGCCGCCGTCGATCAAATGCTTGATCATATGGCAAAGCAAATACACATAGTGCTCTTCATTTGGAAGCCGACAGATAAATTCATAGCCTTCCATCGGCTCTGCAAGTGAAAGAATTTTTGACAGAAAATCCCACGTCTGCGGATTAAAGCTTTCCTCATAAAGAAATTTCTTAACCTCGATCGTCAGTCCGTCGGCAGTGAGATAATGATCGGTATCTCCGCTGTCAAAATTAAGCACCTGACAGCCCAATTCCTCAAAATACTTCCGCACATCGGATGCTCTTGTTGAATCAATCAGCAGATCGATATCCGACATGTAGCGCAACTCCGGCTTTGGATATAACTCCTTGAGCACCACGCCCTTGAGTGCAACGCACCGGATCTTCGAATCCTCAAAACGGCGGTAAATCTCCTTTAACAGCTGACATTGCATCGTTTCTCGAACGATAGCCGTATAGGTGTTCTGCTTCAGCATACTCATGAGACCTGCCTCCGGTCGCTTCTCCTTCGGCATCTTCGCCGCTGCATAGTACAACAGATTCGTCACCCCATGCGTATACGCAGCGCCAATACAGCTTGCAACATCACAATCTGCGCTTTCTTCTGTTAACGCAGCTCGTATGCAGGAAATCAGCGCTGTATTTATTTGATTCATCCTCTGACCTCCATTTTAGTTTTTATGCCTTTGCCTTTCGCCTTTTGAATAGTTTATTTACAATAACACCTTTGACATATTGATATTCTGCTCTTTTTCTAAAGCACAGCCAGAAAAGTGCATTCGGAATTACAACAACAATAAATGCAATAGCGATAAAGCGTAAAATAGTTACCTCAGGCATTATAACATACCTCAATAACATACATAAAGCTCCCGCAACCACGACTACTACGGCGTACTTGACCGCATCAATAAAATAATATTTGCTGCTGATTCCAAACAGCGGCTTATACGAAACGATCGGCTTAATGATCGTAGACACCAGTCCCTGGATGATCGTACCGACATATACACCTGCCACGCCAATCACATATACCAAGCCAATCGAAAACACCAAATTTACAACAGCCTGAACCAACGCAACATATTTATCACGTTCAAACACACCGCCGGCGGATTTTATGTTATTTAAGCAAATCCTGTGACCAATCATGTAATAGTTGATTATGATCAGCGTTATAACAATTTCGTCAACCACCATTTCTTTTCCCAACCACAGAGTGATAAACGGTGTAGAAAGCGTCAATAGCGCAATCGCCGTAAAGCCATAGAACCAAAACGCAATAAAACGATATGTGCAAAATACAGAATACTGATGTTCCTTGGATTCCGTTGCAACAAGATTTCCAAGACTTCCAGTTACAGAGGTGAACAGAACATTAATATAGCTGCTGACCGTATTGATAAGTAGGTTGTAATTTGAGATCAAGCCTACCATTTTAATGCTTATAAATGAGGATACTATAATATTGTCGGTTTGATGTACGCAGACATCTCCGACTTTATGGACAAACAAAGCCTTAATTTTATCGACAAGTGTTTTTTTCGATTCCTTGTCCAGCTTCTCAACGTTTTTTTCTTTCAGATATGGATAGAGCTTGTTAAAATACAGACTTACAAAGATTTTCTGAACCAAGCCAACAAATGTGCCGATCAGCAAATAAACCAAATAATTGCTAAATAGAAGCAATGCGATAATTTGAGCAATCACCTTTGTAAAGTTCATGATCAAATTGATATTGGTATAAATGTAATTCTTTTGTTCTGCATTTACTAAGCTGAATTTGTAGGAAACAAAATATGATGTTACCGTGTTGAACAGGAAGAGCAAAAAGTAAACGCGGATATCACCAATATCGCCGGGATCCTTGACCAAAACGTCCAAAAATGGGAATAGCGCCAAGCCTATCACGGTAATAATTAGCGCAATGATTCTATACGCCCACTTATAGTAGTGCATATATGCTTTGATTTTTTCCTTATCGCCATTTGCAACCGGCTTATACAAGCTAAAATTGATCGCTGTGCCAATTCCCAACTCTGTAAAAGAAAGAATACCTAAAATGTTCGCAAAAAGCCCATTTACACCCAAGTATCTCTCACCCAAAGAGTACACAAACACAGTGTGCGAAACAAATTGTATGACCAATGACACAATCATTGAAAAATAGCTCCAAAACGCATTGCGCATTGTCATAGTTAATCGAGATTGCATAACTATTTCCTCTTAAACCTTTTTGAAAGTAGACCAGAAAGCCATTTCGCATCCGACCATTTGAAATCACCTAACAAAATGATCCGAATCAAATATTTCAACAACATCCAGCAGTCCTTGTAGGAAGTACCAAGATAGAGCATTTGTCTTGCAAAAATCACCTTGAAAATTCTTTTGTATTTTCTGCGTTCCATATATGGCATGTCGATGGAATCCAACGTATTCATAACAATATCAAGATGCTCCCGATATCTAATACACCATTTTTCCTTTGTATCATCAGCAGCAGACATTGACGTTTTATGAATGACATAGCCATATAACGGCTCGTCAATAAACACACGTTTATATTTATAATAAACCGGCAGAAGCATTTGCCAATTCTGTCCTCTGCGAGCAGGATAGATTTTTCTTTGCGGCACAACATCTAAAAAGGCAGAAGATCGTACCATATGGCAACCTGCGCAAAAAATAGATTTCCCTCTCAAAAGGAGCTCAAACTGATGAGGATTGTCCAATTCTTTCTTTCCGGCAGATGCACGCCCTGTCGGTGTCGTAAGGTCTGCTTCATCAAACAAATAGGCATCACTTGTTACAACAGCAAACTCCGGATGGCTTTCTAAGTATTCCATGCGCAATCGAATCGATTCCGGAAGCATAAAATCATCACAATCGATCCAGCATAGATAATCACCGGAGAAAACCGACAAGCCGGCATTGATCGCAGCGCCCAAGCCCTGATTTTCCTGATAAACATATCGCAGTGTCATTCCGGCGTTCTCAAAGCGATCTGCGTATGACGATACGATCGCTTCTGTGTCATCTGTAGAGCCATCATTTACAGTGATCACTTCCAGATTTTTATATGTCTGTTGCAAAACGGAATCCAAGCAAATACGAAGAGTCTTTGCTCCATTATAGCACGGGATAATAATGCTGACTAATGGCATTTTTTCCATATCGGTCATCTGCATAATTTCAGTTTTCCTTATAATTTGATCAAATTTTTCATCTTGCGTACTACCTTTAATATAATCGCAAGAGGCTTACATGTTACGGAATAAATGTCGATTGAATCACTGATCGTACAGTATTGCGTCGTTTTCAAAAGTTTATAGTAGTGTTTTGCCTTCTTGACATCTTTATAGCCCAACATCCGACGCATCTCTCTTCTATAAAAAGTTGAATTGTACATATTTCCATAAAGTTCAAGTTCATTTGTGTCGGTTGTCAGCATATTCAGTATTTTAAAATATATTTCTCTATAACCTTCGGAGTTTCTTTCCTCAACAACTTTTCGTTCATGAAGATCACTTGCGTGAGAATGTGAATTATCATAGATAAAATATTCTGTCAATGGCTCATCAATATATCCAACTTTTCGTTTATACGAAACAGGTAAAAGCAATTGAAGATTTTGTCCCAGCCTTGAAGGGAAAATATTGCGGTCAGGGTAAACTGTGAAAAACACATCTGTTCTGAGCATATATGTGCCTGCCCAGTTATTTGTTTGTCCTAAGCTCAGTGCAGTAAACAAATCCGAAATATTCTTCTCTTTCTCCTCCGTTATAAACAGCCAACGTCTCTCACCTTTCACATACCAGCCATTGCTCCGTACACCTGAACATTCCGGATGGGAGGCTAAATATTCAGCTCTCTTGCGAATTGACCCCTGTAGAAATTGGTCATCGGCATCCAAAAGTGTAATATACTCGCCGGATACATATTTCAAGCCTGTATTTATGGCACCACCCAGTCCCTTGTTCTCTTGATGTACATAAACCAGTGATAATCCTTTTTCTTCAAATCTCTTTTTCCATGAAAAAATTATTTCTTCGCTACGATCTGTAGAGCCGTCATTAACAATGATAAGCTCGATGCTGTTATAATCCTGCTCGAATACGGAACCTATGCTCATGTCCAGATATCGCTCTGCATTATAACAAGGAATAATAACACTGACAAGGTGTTCCATGTGCCCTCCTTAACTTCCTGCTGTTATTTCTCGAATAAATAATTTGCTGCCTGTAAAGCCTTTTCTTTGAAGGTAGGAATGCACTGCTTTAGCGTGTGAAGCATTTCCTTTTCATGCTCAAGAATGTGAAGAAACGCCTGTAAAACGGCATCGGGTTGCTTAATCGTCTGCACGGGAACCACGTAACCATCCTCAGTTCCAAATAAATCTCTTGCAATTCCGCGCGATTTGACGGAGTATCCAAGCACAAGCGTCGGAACACAGCTCGAATAAGCCGCAATCGTCGCATGCGTCCTTGCGCCGACAAAGAAACGGCATTTGGAAATTAAATATTTCAATTCTTGGCAGCTGCAATCTCCAACGATAACTACCCTACCGCTGTCCGCAAATTCGTCGTAAAGCTTTTTCAGCGGAATTCTGTCGTCTCCCTCTGCCCATACAACGTGTGGAATCAACGCTACCTGCATGTCCGTGTGCTTGATCACATGAGCGATCAAATTTTTATAATTCTCAAATGCGATCCCGGGAACTGACTCTAAGTCCATCGCCATCGGACTTAAATTGATTCCCACCGTATTGCCGGGGTCAAAACCTTTCGGTAGCGCAGTTTCTTTTGCTTTCAAAACAAACGCAGGATCTGCAACAAGCTTCGTATTGGGATTTACCGCCTTTAAGGCTTCATAGCTGATCGTCTCGCGTGCAGTGATTAAATCATATCTTGCAAGATCTTTTGCGACATCGGGACGGGCAGCGACCTCAGGCTCTATCGAGCATCCCCAAAAAACGGTTTTAGCACCACGTTTTTTTAGCATGTCATGCAACATGATATACTTATTCACATCGGCATAGCAATAATTATCGCCGCCGATCGACAATGCAATGTCGCCTTTTTTGATATTCGAGAACGCCGCTTTATACTGCAGCTTATCCATGGGGATGAAGTCTTTTTTTAGTTTCAGTGCAATGTACGCTTTGAGAAAATCAAGGCTCTTTTTTTCAAAATTATCACTTCGATCCTTTATGATATCACAAAGCTCTGCAATGCCATAAAATCGATCCTCGTCCGGTCTTCCCGAAATAAGGTAAAAATTCTTTCCGTTCAGCATATCCGCAGTCGATCTGACGATCGCTTCACATCCGTGATTACCACTGCCGCCATGGGCATAAAGAAAAATTCGGCTCATAATTTAACCTCATAATATTTTCTGATTTCTAATGTTTCCACCCGAAGGTGAATAAAGTGAATGTTATTTTCTCTTTCCATGGGAACGCCACACAAGTCCAAATTCGTCTCAAATTCCGCTTATAAACGCTCCTTGTAGCCTTGACAAAACTCCTTGCTTTTTCGTCGTTGTTCTTCAATAGCGGCGCAGCATACTGCATAAGGTGCGATGTCGTAACATAGAAGCACTGCGGATCAAGATCTTTTCTGTCCCTTAAAAATTCAAGCAGTTTTTCCGTGGCTGTAATAATATCTTTCGAAGGCAATTTTAGAAAGCCGTTCATCGCACTGCCTTCGTTTTGAATATAGTTATATTGCGTATCAGAGGTCACAGCGATATCCTCGCATCTGCAAACCGCATTAATCACAAACAAAATATCTTCGTAAGCCTTCAGCGGTGGAAATTGAATGCCCTTTAGAATTTCACGCTGGAACAGCTTCGCGCAGGGACCGGAGTTAATATTTCGTCTCGATAGGATCAGATTTAATGCCTCTGTTTGCTCCAATTTATTTGATGTACACGAAAAGCGTTTGCTTTCCTTTTCATCGCGGAGTATGACCACATCACAAACCGACATCTGGCAATGATTTTCGAGCAGCGTTTCCAACAGATTTGCAAGATAATTATTCGGTATCACATCATCCGCATCAATGAATGTAACATATTGCCCTTTACAAAGCTCAAGTCCATGATTTCTCGCCGCTGAAACACCTTGGTTTTCCTGATAAATGTAACGAAAGCGAGTATCTTTTGCTGCAATGTCTCTTAACACAGCGGCAGAATTGTCCTTGCTCCCATCATCGATCAGCAGCACTTCAAAATCAGTGTATAACTGTTCCTGCAAACAGTGTATCGTCCGCAGAAGATATTTCTCCGCATTGTAAATCGGAATAATTACCGAAATCATAATTAAACCTTTCTAAATTGAATTGCTCGGCGTATAGACAACACAGCGCCAAACGGAAGTGCCAAGGCTGCCATCCACTTACTGTTCATCCTCAGCAAAAATTTCGGCTGTTTTGCGTAAAGAGCAAAAGCGATCGCTTGGCAAGCGCAAAAAAAACTTCGTTTGAAAGAATAGCCGTATTTCAGCATATGGTCATACATCATGGCATAACCCATCGGATTATTCTTCTCCAATTTTCGGCTGCCCTTTGTCAAGCCATCTTCAAGATAATCGCAGACATAGATAATATCGCTATGCCAACGAAGCTTGTACCCTGCAAGCGCAATCTCGTTTAGTGCGATCTGCTCTGGTGCAAATTTTTCCCCGGGCCATTCGGCCATAGGAAACTTGCGAAAAAGATCCGTACGATATGCCTCACACATATCTGCATCAAGATTATATTTGCAGCGCTCTAAATTTGTGGCATCTACATACCCTTTATCATTCACTGTCGGTGGAACACCCTTTATGTAAGTAATATCAGGATATCCTTTTGCCGCTCCGACCCCAATAAAGTCCTCTGCGCCATCAATTTCAGCGACCCATTGCGTCATTTTTTCCATAGCTTCCGACAACAAGTGGTCGTCGGAGTCCATAAGGAAGAAGTATTTTCCTTGCGCTAAATTTACACCAAAATTAATTGCACGAGGTTTTCCACCATTTTCCTTTTTAATATAATTGATCTTAAATCCATTGTCGATGCTCAGCCATGAAGAAACCAATTCCTCCGTTTCGTCAGTAGAGCCGTCATCAACGATCAGCCATTCAAAATCTTTTTTTGTCTGTGCACATAGCGAATCATAAAGCTTCGGTAAAATATACGCACGATTGTATGTCGGGGTAAAAACGGTAAATAGAGGAGCCATAAAACATCACCCTAAGATTTTCTTATCATATTCCTTAATGATCTATATAGTTTAATCATATTTTTAGCAGTTTTCCAATGACCTTTTGCGGTCAATGACAAAACAATACGTTGCAAAGATCTGCCTGAAACAAATTTGATTCCTTCACGTTTCTGCAATTCTGTTAGCTCCAAAAAGCGCTCATCCATAATAGCACTTGGACAATAGAATGCAGAAAAATACAGATAATTCGACAGTAGCTGCTCAAGGATCTTTTTGTTCTCTCCATCATACGCATTTGCCCTTTTCAAAAAATCACGATAGCGAAGGTTGATTTTTAGCTGAGCAAAATAATCTATCTTATCATCCTTGACAATTGCAGTGGAATTATCAGCTTCTTGCCTATATCGATACAAGCACTGATCGTCAAAATAGATATTCCCGGCCTTTTCATAGGTACGCAAACAGAAGTCAAAATCTTCTGCAAGTCGAAGTCCTTCGTCAAATCTGATATTATGAACGATATGATTCTTAAAGGCTTTTGACCAGCAGTAGCCAAACAAGCCACTATCTCTTTGCACCGAAGCAAAATCGCAGATGCATTCTCTCAAGGTAACCAAGCCGTTTATATGTGGGTGCTTGATTGAAATCGTATCATCTTTGTTATCCCAGAATTTCAGATGACCACTGATGATAATGTCAGCTTTAGATTTCTCAATAGCAGCATATAAATTCTCAAGATAATTTGGTAATATCTCATCATCTGAATCGATGAATGTAATATAATCCCCTTGTGCATGATCCAATCCAACGTTTCTTGCGTGAGAAACGCCACCGTTGGGGATATGGAACACCTTGAGTCTTGCATCCAAGGCTGCAAAATCGTCACAAATCACTTCAGAGCCATCGGAGGAGCCATCATCGATCAGCAAGCACTCAAAGTCAGAAAAGCTCTGGTCCTTCAACTGCTGCAGAATCGTCTTAATATATTTACTTTTATTGTAAATCGGAATAATAATGCTGATCTTCATACCCTCACGCTTTTGTTAACCTTCCATATAACTTGGGTGAAATTCTAAAGAGTATCATTCTCATCAGGAACTTAATCTTCATGTTGCGATTAAAAATTAATGACTTTAATATTCTGCTAAAGTCACGGATCTCTCGCATTTCGATATTCGCACGCTTCGATTTGTAGTAATATTCAACATATATATCGCAATACAGTTTGCGAGAATTTTCACAAATGAACTTGTTATCGGCAAACAGTCAATACAACGATGAATATATTTTTCGACTTTATACACAGGCACAATCACCGAAACAAGTGGCTGAGCCCCCACTTTTAGCGATTGTTTTTGAATCATAGACATCTTATTTTCTCCTGCAATAAACTCTTAATAAAGCGAGACCAACTCGATATTTATAAATCAGCGTGATCAGTTTCAGCTTTGTTGCAATCGGAAGTTTCAACACCTTCACTCGTCTAAACATTGCTCGAACACTCTCGTCTCGCAAAATCTCTCGCATTTTTGTCTTTTTCTCTTTCTGCGAGATATCCGCACCATTGGTTTCTCCCAACGTATTGTAAAGGAAGAAAAGCAAGCACAGGTCGATCTGCTTTGAAAAATCAAATTCCTTGTCCGCACCAAATTCAGCAACGATCCTGCTGTGCAGAAGCTGATAGTCGTTCCATTTATCCGGAACGTAGGTATGACTTGCAGAAGCATCGTTCATCACATAGTGATACAATGCCTCGCCTTTCATATAGTAGAACGATTTGGCTTTCCGAAGAAGCTTTGCCCCAAACAAAAGATCCTCAGAAAATCTGACGCCGGATTGGTATCTCATATCCGTGGTGTTCAAAGTAGATTTCCATAATAACGTCCAGTTTGAAATGGTCGCCGGATACTCAACATTCTCCATAATCAAAAGATGAGGATAATGCTCCTGCTTCAACTGATCTAAGTTATAGAAGCCCCCACGAATATCATGGGAGTAAACAGTGCTGTGATCCTTAAAATCTTTCACACAATCGCACATCACAACATCACAATCATGTGCAATCGCCTTTTCCATCATTTTCTCGTACATTTGAGGTTCCAAGAAGTCATCACTGTCCACAAAAGCGATATACTCCCCTCTTACAACCTCAAGCCCTGCATTTCGAGCCGTTGAAACACCGCCGTTTTTCTTGTGAATCACTCGCACTCTTTTGTCCGCTTCAGCGAAGCGATCGCATAACTGCGGACATTGATCGGGCGAGCCGTCATCCACCAAGATCAGTTCCAAATCACGGTAGGTTTGATTCAAAATGCTATTTACGCATCGCTCTATAAACTTTTCAGCTTTATAAACCGGAACAATAATACTTATCATTTTCTACTCCTAATATGATGTAGGAAGCGTATATAAAATGCATAGCTTTACACAAACATTTGAAACTTTTGTGCCTCTTCGGAATTCGAATAATCACGTTTTTTACACACTTGGATCAGCCGCACCATTCTTGCAGGATCGTAAAGAAGATCAGCGATACCGGCAGCGCAGTCTTCGTTGTCCATGGGAACGATCAGACCGTCTTCACCGTTTTCAAGTTGGCTTGATGAAGTTGCATAATCAGTAATAATGACGGGTTTTCCCAACAGCTGTGCTTCACGAACCGTAACACACTTGCCCTCATAACGGCTGGGTTGAACATAAAGATCGCAAGCTTTGATGTAGGGGTAAGGATTCGATTTTTTCCCAAGAACGATCACATGTTCCTGCATTCCTGCTTCACTTATCCGTTGCCGAATCAGTGCCTCATCCGCACCAAAGCCAATCAAATACCACTTTACATTCATACCAAGTCGAAGCAAGTTGGCACATATTTGCGGAATATTGTCGAAATTCTTCGCACGGCAGAAACGACCCACAGACAGCAAAATCTTTTCATCGCTCACTCGAGGCATATCTCTAATCACTTCTTCGGCTTCGCAACGAATTAGTCTTTCGGGAAGAATATTCTCAATCAAAACAATCTTATTCTTCAAGGTCGGAAATACCTTCACAAAGCCTTGCGTAACTGCCTCTGAAATAGACACAATATGGTCATAAGCAGCCCACATTTTTTCTTCTGATTCAACATTCACCTGAATCTGACGATAGTCCGTATGAATCCATGCAAGCTTTTTCTTCGCCTGTACTTTATTCGCCACAATATAGTGCGGTGTCAAAAAACTAATTGCTAAATCATAGTTTTTTTCCTTTTGAATCGCAGGCATCAACGAATAGGTATATTTATGGCTATATTCCAAAAAAACACCACTATCCGTATGTGCATTTTTCTTTGCATATCGTTTCGCTGCAGCTTTTCCGAATAATCTTGCAGCAGAAAGTAGCAAGTGTCCCTCTTTCACCGTATCCTTCATCGGGCGTGCAAGAACTGTGTACGCCGGAATTTGCGACAGCAGCTTCACATGCGCAGGGATCGCACCAAGCAATTCCCCTTCATGCCGTAAAAGAAACAGCTCTATCTCCCACTGCGACGGATCCAAAATATCAAGTAAGCCGATCAAGCTTCTCTCAGCTCCGCCAAGCTCCAAGGCATGAGAAACGATCAAAAGGGATTTTTTCATTTTCGAAACCTCTTAAAAGCATCTACGCCGAAAATACGGTGCAATGGGCGCATCATCTTGGCGCGAAGTCGTCTCCACGGACTGATCCATGCCGCAGAATACCAGTGCACAGAAATCGTGTTCTCGGTTTTCTTCATTTTTCCGATTGTAGGATCAAACGGATTCATAAACTCACTTGGCAGAATCGTCGCATCCGCAATAGTCTGAAGCGTTCCGTCTTGTTTCAAACCAAGCTTTACAAGTGCGGATGTATTCAGTCTTGGGCAAGGCAAAACGCCGTTCTTTCCATCAAGTAAGTCCTCGTATTCTGTTAGCATAGCTTTGACGGACTGCCCATGCGCAACCGAGCCAAAGCCAGAACCAGTATTTACATACTCAATCGTTTCAAAACAATAAAACGCATTGTGTGTCAATAGTGCATCAATGTTCTTCAAAGTCTGAACATCCGTATCAAAATATACACCACCATGCTCTTCCACTACGACAAGTCTCGCATAGTCGCTCAAGAAAGCATACTTCTTTTCTTGATAGCACATACGTGTATATGCGTTCATATTGATATCGAAATTATCCTCATTCCATTCGATGATCTCATAATCCGGACAGTATTTTTTCCAACTCGCTATGCACTTTTCTGCAAGCTTTGGCTTAGGCTTTCCACCAAACCAACAATAATGTATTTTTTTTGGTATCATATGAACACGTCTTCGCTTTCTTCATAATAATTAATAGTAACCATATGCAGCCGTTTATAGCTCACTTCGAAAAGTATTGATTTCAAAAGAATGATTCAAAGAACTGCCATAGCGAAATAGAGCTAAACGCTTGATCGAAGGTACTTGCTATAACCATTTGATAGCAAAAATAGAGCGGAAATGCGGTATAGCAGCCTGTTCCGATAACGAATCCAGCCATACGCGCCTTGAGTTTATATAGCATCCATGGCAAAGCAATATAAATCATTGGTTCGAAATACATTGCCAAACGTGCGAAGGTATTTGCATTTCCAAACAGACCGATAAACATAATCATCGCACAAACAATGGTGCAATTCACAAATAGGTTTTCTTTTTGCGTACTGTTAATAAATAGTATCTTTCGCCAAATAAACGAGATCGCAACCGGCGTAAAATAAACCATAACACGAAAAGCGTTGATGCCCTCTCCAACAAACATTTCTTGACCGTAGCTCTCTCCAAAGTACTCCGTGATATTGACAAGCGCCTCTGGAAGAAAATTGAACGCATAAGATATGCCTGACACGCAGATAATCAGTATCCAGGTACCCTTTTTCCAGGGCACCTGTTTGAGCAATAGCGGTATGCAAAAATACATAAGACAGTACGGATGAAATGTTGCGCCAATCAAAAGAATAAAAACAAAAGATAGTTTTTTATTTTTAATCAGCTTATCAACAGCAATTAGTGCAAGTGCAGTCGTTAACGTCTGTTTGACCGCAGCCATGGTAAACGTATAATATCCCATCATAAAAAAAAGGAATAATGCCAAAACAAAGCTCTTAGTATACTTCCGCACAAACCAAAGAGTAATCCCAAGTGTTATCGCAGAACATATCATCAAATATAAATTTGAATTATCCGTAAATGTTCTAATGATAGATACAAATATACGAAATCCGGGATTTGAACCCAAATTCCAATCAAAATGCGATAAAACCTCCGGAAATTCAAGAGCGGAATTAAAACCCTGAATATATGCATACGTATCATTATACGACACACGCAAACCGGAAAAAACAATCGTATAACACAAAATAATAGTAAAGAAGATACGTTCTCTGCTACTGCTGCGATGTCCTCTGATGCTTTCACTTCGCTTCTGTGAGATAAGCGAAAAGACGGTACAGCAAACGATCATTATTAATAAACCGGTCATCTGCCCGCCTCCTTTTCGTTAACGCTCAACTTTTTTCTTCATCTGTCTTAGATATTCAATGGTGTTCTCACCAAATAACGACTCCCCGGAAATAATTTGAGGCAACCAAATCCCTTGTCCCTTCAAATTTACTTCAATAATAACAATATCGCCATTTTTATCAATAGTAAAATCCCAAGAAATTACACCCGTGTTAGATACGATTCCATGAAGATGCTTTGCCGCTAAAATTATCTTATCTATAAAACTAAATTTAACATTTTGAAAAACAATTCCGGTATCCGGATGCCTTGTTGCTTTATCACTCTTGTCCCCATTCCCTAAGAGATATGCTGTAGCATGCAATGTGCCATCCTCGTTAACTGCTACACCCATACCGCCGGAATGTATATTATCAACTACGCTACCGCCACTACCGATGCGCAGAGAAATAGGTGCTAAATAAACATTTGCATTTAGAATATAGGATGTTACACGGAATGTATTTACTGCCTCTGGATAAATCTTCTTCAATTCAGAATGTGGCTCAATTTTTTCTTGTATAATGAAATTAGAACCATATATATTAAATATTTCACTAATAGTCATACCGTCTTTAATATTGATTCCATTATGCACGTCTAATATTTTAATGTTTTTACCCGAACTTGAGTCAATCGTTGGTTTCGCTACAGCTTCACCAATATTGCAAATCATCTCTTTGGCTTCACATTCACTAATTATTTTACGTTCCGAATCATAAAAAACGCCATAGCTGTTAGAGATGTACGTTTTTGGTGTTCGGACCTTAGGAATCCTGTTATCAAACATCACGCCTAAAAAAGCCTTGTCAGAAAGAACTTTTCCGTAGAAATAATCATTAGCGCTGTGTTCGATCCGGGTAGTATAGATAATTTCCGGAATATAGTCTATCCGATGAACACCGTTCATGGATTGATAGAGTTTATGCCATCTATTAGATATCTTTTTCCCGTAATTTTTTTTCCAAAAAGCATCAAATTCTCTCTGTTGATCCTTCGTCCATTGAATATTTTTGTACAGGTTTTTTTTTCGAAATATTGCATACCATTCAGAAAAAAATGTTTTTAAGTATTCAATTTTTGTGGGGAAATAGCATAAACTACGCAAAAAACTATTATAGAATTTTTTCATATAACGTCTCCCATCATCATTATTTACAAATACTAATAACAGTAGCTATAACTTGCTAAGTATATGGATTATCTACTAAGTTTTCTGCGATGTAAATATTTATAAAGGAAATTTGGCAATAATCCTTTGAGCAATACCTTAATTACATAGAGAATTGTATACGGTGGCAACTTTAACATTTTTGCTACGAGCAACTGCGCATAAGCGGAGTTCACTCTGTATCGGAACTTCCGTCGAGCCTGTGCATTACGGTCATCACGCATCATGTACAATGGCTCTAAGATATTAACGCCTTTATAGCCTTTTGCATACATTTTCCCCCAAAGGTGATAATCCTCCACACGCAAAAGTTTTTTATCAACAGAATATCCGCCTACAGCAAGATAAGCTTCTTTTCTTACCATGCACGTTGCATGACAAAAAGGCGTTCGTGTTATGAACGTTTTATTTGTTGGCTCTTTAATGCAGTTTGTTCTCCCGAAGACCCCATTTTCATCAAAGAAATTCATATCTGTACCAACGATTGCAATGTCCTTTCGATTCTCCAAGATATTGATTTCCTTCTCAAAACGATTATCTGCACAGAGATCATCACCATCCATTCTTGCAATATACGTCCCCTTCGCCTCAGATAGACATTTGTTAAGCGTGAAATTGAGACCCATATTTTTCTCATTCTTAAGTAATCGAAACTTCTCTGGGTATTTTTCTGCAAATTTCTGTGCGACAGTCGCCGTATTATCTGAAGAACTGTCATCACACATAATTACTTCCCAATGTGTATAGGTCTGTTTGAGGATACAATTGAGCGCAGCTTCCAAATACTCTTCACAATTATAAACGCCCATAATAACGCTAATTAATTCCATCATAAAAAATATAACATCCTTATTTTGAACATAATAAGATCGTCGAAAATATCAATTATTCTGTTTTCCTTTATTCGTTGAGTGAAATCAAACAAGCTATTTTATCCAACTGCCTAAGCGCTGCTCCCACTCCTCCGGATAGAAAATGTGGAATCCGCCTCCGTGGTAGAACGTGTATTCACCAAAATAAATCTTTCCGTCAACCTCGTAAAGATCTAACCTCACAAAGCGCATGCCTTTTGTAAGCTTTCTGCAGATATCCTTCATCTGCTCAAAAGTTTCAGGTTTTTGGATCTCGCGATCAGCATTTGGATGAATATTATAAATATCCAAATGATTGAAATCCATATCGTAAAAATCGAATTTCACGTCCACCGCCCGGTCCGTTGCCACAAACATGATCTTAGGCTCGCCATCAAAGCAGAAGAACTTATAGTCAATCAAACCGGAATCGTCCTTCGTTTCCATATACTTTTCGCACATGATATACGGCTTGACACCTTTATACGGGAATTCACGACCAAAGGCAAATGCATTCATACGCAAATGGTTTTGAAAAAATTCCCTCATTTCGGCGTGATTGATCTTAGACTTATCCTTAATCACCTTGACACTGCCTGAGTCATGATTGCACTTAAGCACAAACTTATCAGGAAGCTTGGAAAAATCGATATCATCATACGATTCCCAGTAGCCAAGCAGTGGGAACAAATAGCCCTCGCCGAGTTCCTTTGTGATATGGTCGCGGACAGCGATCTTATCCACTAAAGGCGTGTGTTCAGGATGCTTATCGTAGAGTTTCAGCCAATTTTGTTTTTCATTGAAGCCGGTCGGATTCTTCAAATTAAGCTTTCTTCCGGTTTTAATTCGAAAGACAAATTTCAAATAAAACTTATCCGGCAAAAAGGATAGCTTATAAATCAGCTTCAAGCGCTTTTCTGTATCCTTGAAAATTTTCTTGTAGTCCATTGCTTACAAATTCTCCTTATACCATGTGATTGCAGCCTCGATGCCTCGGGCGAAGCTCCAGTCGGGATCGTAGCCGAGGAACTCTCGGGCTCGGCTGATATCGGCATTGGAATGCTTGATATCACCAGGTCGGTCGGGTCCAAAATTCGGCTCCACGTCGATATTCAGAGCTTTCGTTAAGCCATAATAAATATCAATCAGATACTCTCTTCCGCCATAGGCAATATTGTAAGCCTTGCCGGCTGCTTCCTTTGGTGCAGCACACGCCTTCAAGTTCGCCTCAATGACGTTTTCAATATAGGTAAAATCACGACTCTGCTTTCCATCGCCATTGATGGTCGGAACTTCGCCGTTGAGAAGCTGCTTCAAGAACTTCGGAATTACAGCTGCATATGCGCCGTCCGGATCCTGTCTGCGTCCAAAGACATTAAAATAACGAAGTCCAACAGTTTCCAAACCATAGTGCATTGTGTACTGCTTGGCACATTCTTCATTAACACGCTTACTCACAGCATACGGAGACAGTAAATTCCCCTCTTTGCCCTCGCACTTGGGAAGCACAGGCTCATCGCCGTAAACAGAGCTTGACGATGCGTAGACAAAACGCTTCACGCCGTTTTTAATACAAGCCTCGAGCATATTCATCGTACCCATAATATTATTCTGCGCATAGAACATCGGCATCTGAATGCTGCGAGGAACGCTGCCCCAAGCAGCCTGATGCAAAACATAGTCAACCCCCTGCGTTGCCTTCATACAAGTATCGAGATCCTTAATATCGCCCTCGATAAACGTATAATTCGGATGATCCAAGAACATCTCAACATTTGTACGCTTGCCAGTAGACAAATCATCCAAACAGCGGACTCGGTAGCCCATTTTGAGCAAAGCTTCACACAGATTCGAACCAATAAAGCCGGCACCACCTGTGACTAAAAACAGGGAATTTTCCTGAAATTTTACGTTTTCATAACCCATATCATTGAATCTCCATTATTTCGAATAAGGTATGATTGACCTTTTCAACTGCATATTTTTCCTCGCAGATTGCTCTGGATGCAGCGCCCATCGATTTAATTTTTTCAGGGTGCTCAATGAAATAGCACATTTTATCCTTGAGTGATTTCGCATCCTTGACCGGAACCAAGAATCCGTTTTCGCCATCGACGACCGTCTCTCGGCAGCCGTTTGCATCGGAAGTGATGATCGGACGAGCCGAAGCCATCGCCTCTAACACAGTTCTCGGTGTTCCCTCGCCATAAGATGGCAAAACGTAAACGCTGCATTTGCCATAATAAGGACGAACATCATCCGTTTCATCATACTTGGTCACAATGCCGTCATTGATGTACTTCTCCACCACATCTCTTGCAACAGCATCCTGCATTGCAGTTTCATATTTTCCCAAAATTGTAAATGTCGCTTCGGGATACTTCTCCTTTGTAAGCCTGGCTGCCTCGAGATATTCCATAACCCCCTTGGATTTTAACAGCCTGGAAAGCATGAAGAAACACGGTGCGCCTTCGGGCAGTGGTTGCGGTGTAAAATGCGTAATATTCACACCGGAGCCGTTAACAATACTACATTTTTTTACATTCACAAGCTTATGCTTAACAAACAGCGCGAGATCGTCTTTATTTTGATAGATCACATGGGTTGCTTTTTTGAGCGAATGCCTATAGAGCTTGAACACAAGCCAACGCAAAATTTTTGCCTTTTTGCTTTTTGCTAAAAAAGTATATCCTACACCCGTGATCATCGCATTGATGTTCTTAACCCCGGCAGACTTCGCAGCCCAAGTGCCATATATGACAGGCTTGATCGTATAACCGAGAACGATGTCAGGCTTTTCCTCACGAAAGATTTTCTTCAGCCGGTTTTTATAAGAGAGGTCCGCAAAGGGATTCGTGCCATTCTTTGCCATTGGCACTTCAATGAAGCGAACACCGAGTGCCTCCACCTTTTGAACATCATCACGATTCGGACCGGTGACAACGACCTCAAAGCCTGAAGCTTGCAGTTTTCGGATCAAATCGCCTCTAAAATTATAAACTGTTCGATTTTTCGGAGAAACCAGGATTAATTTCATCTTATATCCTCTCCTAAAAATTTTTGGAAAGATTGAAATATCACATTCCACAAGCGTTCGGAGTTGTTCTCACCGACAAAAGAATTATGCGGTGTAATCAAAACATTCTCCATACCCCAAAGAGAGCTTTGAGCGTTTAACGGTTCTTCTTCGAACACATCGAGCACCGCACCGCCGAGCTTATTCTGTAGCGCTTCGATCAATGCAGACGTATCCAAGACGGCACCACGCGCAATATTGACCAAAATAGCACCACGGCGCATATTTTCAAAGGCTTGAGCGTTCATAATATGGTGCGTTTCCTTGGTCAGAGGAAGCGTTAAAACAACAATATCCGACTTTTGTAAGCAAGAAAAGAGTTGCTCTAAAGGAGCGATGTGCTCAAAATTCGCATCATCTCTCGGATAAAGGTCAACGCCGATCACATGACAGCCAAACGCCATAAATCGCTTTGCGCATTCGGTTCCAACACTTCCGCAGCCAATGATGCAGACCGTTTTTCCGCACAACTCCTGCAAGCCGCGATGCTTTTCCCACAAATGGTCTTTTTGGTTCTCATAAAAGAAGCGACCTTGCTTCAGCAAATTCAATACGCCAAATAGCGCATATTCTGCCATCGGCAAGCTGTAAACGCCTCTTGCATTGGCGATCTCAATTCCGTGGGCTGTAATATAGTCCATCGGCACTCGATCAAAGCCGGCACTTGTAAGCTGAATGAATCTCAAATTTGTAAATTCTTCAATTTTATGATACAGAAACAAGCCGTTACACACAACTGCTTCATAGCTTTCAGGATTTTCAACGGCAGCTCGCTCATCTGCATGGAACGTGACCTGCGCCCCCAATTGTGAAAGCTTGTCAATCTGTTCATGCGAAATTCGAAAACTGCCGGTCACTAAAATTCTCATTGCTGCTTCATTCCATCGACAATGCGTTGCACGCACTGCTTCACTTTTTCTTGATTTTCAAGGTAATCATTTTTGTCCCAGTTGGCAAACTCCCGTTCTTTCGTACGGACCTCGCAAATGCCGTCAGTTAAAGTCGTTCGCACCGTGTCGTGATCAAGGGCAGCATTGCAGAACTGTCTGGAAAGGATCACGCACTGCGAACCAAGACGATAATGCTCACCTAAAATATAGTTCGCAGGCAGCATTCCGCCGCCGGGACGCCCAACACCGCCAAAGCCAAAAGGCATCTTTGCCTCACAAAGCTGTCGGCTCAGACGTTCTACCGTTCCGTCCGCTAAAAGCTCGAACATAAAACGCTGACCATAGCTCAAATGCAAATCGTTCAAACCAATATAGATCTCATCCGCACAACGAAGCGACAACACCTCAGAAAGCGCTGCATCTGCTTCCTTCGTTTCCAAAAGCGGCATGGTAATCGCTCTTGCGTCCACGAAACGGCAAAAATCCTCAACCTCTTTCGCAGTTTTCCACATCGGGAGCATGATAATATCGGCACCGTTATCGATCGCAGCCTGAACCTCGTCTTTTGTGTTTGGATTCATCGGATTGATGCGAGCTAAAATCTGTGCTTTGTTTCCAATGGCATCACGAATCTTTCGGATATCCTGCGGTACATGGTGCGATTTGACAGAGTCCAAATGTCCCTGGCGCTCTGCCTTGCCCAGGACCTCCATATCCACAAAAATGCGATCCACGCCGGCATTTGCGGAAATCTTTGCAATTTCAGGATCGTTTGTTATGTACATTAATTTCAGCATAAATGCACCTCATCGGGTTTGAACCGTCTCTTCCTCATTGACATTATCCTCATTTCTGAGGACCTTGAAAAATGTCATAAACAGAATCTTCATATCCAAGCGGAAGGACATATTTCGGGTATACCACACGTTGAGCTCAATGCGCTTGTTCCATTCTACGGTCTTTCTGCCGTTGACCTGCGCCCAGCCGGTAATACCGGGGCGAACATCGAACATATGCAGCTGCTCCTCGGTATATTCCTCGATCTTCCACGGATGATAGGTCAGCGGAGGTCTCGGACCGATGAAGGACATCTGTCCAAGGAAGATATTGATCAGCTGCGGAAGCTCGTCTAAGCTCGATGCACGCAAAAACCTTCCGACCTTCGTCACACGGGGATCGTTCTTGCCGGAATAGACCCCACTGCCCTTCTGCTCTGCGCCAACGATCATAGAGCGGAACTTCAGCATCGTAAATTCCTTACCGCCCTTTCCCAATCTTACCTGTTTGAAAAAGATCGGTCCCTTAGAGGTGAGTTTTACCAAAATTGCAAGGATCAGGATAATCGGAGAACATATCAAAAGAACTACGCCTGAGAACAAAATATCCAACATTCGCTTAAAAAATTTATACATAAGATATCCCTCCTGAGCAATCTTCAAAAAACGCCGAAATGGAGGCTGTTTTACAGTCTCCAATAATAGTATCCGGCTTTTTCAAATGTAGCACGATCCAACAAGCCCTTCAGATCCAACAGCACACGAGGTGCATTGGCTGCATAGAGGGTGTCAATCGTCTCAAGCCTCAATGACTTAAACTCCTCGTGAGCAACGGCAAGGATCACTGCATCGAGCGATTTCAGCTCGTCCATTTGGACAAATTCAATCCCGTATAAGCGCTTTGCCTCATCGGCATCCGCAGCAGGATCAGCAATCACGGCAGTGATTCCGTATTCCTTCAGCTCATTATAAATATCAATGATCTTCGTATTTCTCGTATCAGGGCAATTCTCCTTAAAGGTAAAGCCCAAAATTGCAACACGGGCATTCTTGACAGGCACGTCAGCCTGAATCAGCTTCTTCACCAAATTCTCTGCGCAGTATTTTCCCATATCGTCATTGATGCGACGACCGGCTAAAATGATCTGAGAATGATAGCCCAGCTGCTCCGCCTTATAGGTCAGGTAGTACGGGTCTACGCCGATGCAATGCCCGCCGACCAAGCCGGGCTGGAAATTCAAGAAATTCCACTTCGTTCCGGCAGCCTCCAAAACAGACTTCGTATCGATCCCCATCTTATTAAAAATGATAGACAGCTCATTCATAAACGCAATATTGATATCACGTTGGCTGTTCTCGATAACCTTAGCTGCCTCTGCAACCTTGATCGATTGTGCACGGTGCACGCCGGCGTCAACGACCAGCTCATAAACCTTAGCAACCTCATCGAGTGTCTCCTCATCCATACCGGAAACAATTTTGGTAATGGTTTCAAGACGGTGAATTTTATCGCCCGGATTGATTCGTTCGGGAGAATAGCCAACCTTGAAATCAACTCCGCACTTCAAGCCGGATTCCTTTTCCATGATAGGAACGCAAACATCCTCAGTTACACCGGGATACACCGTTGATTCAAAGACAACAATGCTTCCCTTCTGAAGATTTCTGCCGACAATACGACTGGCACTCTCCACGGGGGTCAGATCGGGCGTATGATCGTCGTTGACAGGTGTCGGCACCGCAACGATCAGAAATTTCGCCTCTTTTAATCTGCTTTCGTCAGCAGTAAAATCCACCGCACACGCCTTGATCGCCTCATTGCCGACCTCATTTGTCGGATCAACACCGCTGCGATACAATTCAATCTTCGCTTGATTCAGATCAAATCCGATCACATCGACCTTTCTTGCAAACGCTACGGCAATCGGCATGCCAACATAGCCCAAGCCGATCAAAGCTAATTTTTCTTCTCTTGCAACGATTTTTTCATATAGAGACATTTTATGTACCTCCAATTTGGAGCATTGATGATGCTGTTCCGATAATATTAGTTATTTTACCGCCTGCGGTCTGCGGTATGTCGGCACGATCTGTTCAACCATGTCAAAAATCTGATCCGAATTTTCCGCACACGCCGTTTCCAGCTTTACAAGCTGCTTTGCAAATTCCACATCATTCAGCTCCAGGGGTTGTCCGATATGGATCAATTCATTCGCTGTGGTGCGAAGCCCCTCTTCGCTCATAAGCATTTCCTCATAAAGCTTTTCGCCCGGACGCAAGCCGGTATACTTCACTTCAATGTCCAAATCCGGTTCGAAGCCGGACAGTCGGATCAAATTCCGTGCCAAATCGTCGATCCTCACAGGCTCGCCCATATCCAGCACAAAAATCTCGCCTCTGTCTGCATAAACGCCGGCTTGAAGGACCAATGACACCGCTTCGGGAATGGTCATAAAGAAGCGGATGATATCGGGATGTGTGACCGTAACAGGACCTCCCTCGGCGATCTGTTTTTTGAACAGGGGGATCACGCTTCCGTTGCTGCCCAAAACATTACCGAATCGAACCGCAACAAACTTTGTTTTTGAAGAATTTGCCATCATCTGAACGATCATTTCACAGATACGCTTTGATGCACCCATGATGTTGGTCGGGTTGACCGCCTTATCCGTAGAGATGAGAACAAACGTTTCCGCACGATAGACCGCAGCAGCTTTTGCAACGTGATAGGTACCGAAAACATTATTCTTAATCGCCTCATTCGGGCTGTCCTCCATCAAGGGAACGTGTTTATGCGCTGCAGCATGGAAAATGATCTGCGGATGATATTGGTTAAAAATCGCAAGGATGCGTTCGGAATCCCGAACCGAAGCGATCAATGTCACCAAATTTAATTCGGGGTACGCACGGCGCAGCTCCTGCTGAATTTCATAAGCGTTATTCTCGTAAATGTCAACAAGAATCAACGTTTTAGGTTCATATTTTGCAATTTGGCGACACAGCTCACTGCCAATGGAGCCACCGCCGCCTGTGACCAAAACGACCTTTTGTCGAAGCATCTGAGAAATCTCCGACATATCAACCTGAACGCTGTCACGTCCGAGCAAGTCCAGGATGTCAACATCTCTGATCTTCTGGACACTGACCTCGCCGTTGGCAAGCTGGAAGATTCCCGGCAAAATTTTCAATCTGCAACCGCTTTGCTGACAATATGACAGGATTTCTTTTCTGTCCCGTACCGAAGCGGTCGGGATCGCAAAAATAATTTCTTCAATGTCATACTCCACCGCAAGGCGAACAATATCCTTTCTCGTGCCGCAGATCTTAACATTGCGAAGATATCTGCCACGCTTTTGAATATTGTCATCGACAACACATACCACTTGATTTTCCGAATTCACGCTGGTTTGAAACTCCCGCAGCACCAGCATTCCCGCATCACCGGCGCCAATGAGCATGGTGCGCTTGCGTGTTGATTTTTTCGTTTTTGTGTAGTGCGTGCCCCGCAGAAGCCGATAGGAGAATCGGAACGCCGCAATCATCGCCGTCAAAAACAGCCAATTCAAGATCGGAAAGCTCATCGGCAAAACGATAAGCTTCATTAAAATCGCAATCAGCTGAAGGAGGCAGATAATCGCAGAAGCATAAAGTATATGCATCAGCTCCGCAATACTTGCAAATTCCCACAGGCTACTGTATAGCTTCATCGGAATAAATACAGCCACAGACAAGATTGTGAAAACAGGTAAACAAGCATAAAGCTGAGGCATATATTCACTCGCAGCCGCAACAGAAAAGTCAAATCGGATCGTCAGCGATAAGATCGCCGAGCTCATAATAATAAAAATATCAATAACGATCAAGCAGATCACTCGAATGATCTTTTTACGGCGGTCTTGTCCCACTGTTTCCGTCATCTTGTTGCTCACCTCTTTTCTCTTATGTCTCCAATTATGCACCAATCACGCTTTTTTCTTAAAAAGGCGCTGCCACCTGCGCTGCAGACCGAAGAAATATCTTCTCAGCGGAAGAACCCACGTCCATACCGTTCGATAAACACGATACAGCACATTCTTATTGGTCAATGTCTTTCCCTTTCTGACATAAGCGGTCGCAAGTGCAACCATTTGCTCCTGACGAAGTCCCTTTTCTCTTTGCCATTGATGGTCGCCGCAACAGGTGTAGGTCCCATCCTTATGCACCTTCACGATCCTGTGAAGGACAAACTGTCCATTGCTTCTGATGTACAGCGGAAGATCATTTTTCTTCAGCTTCTCAGGCAGCGGAGACAGCGTAACACGATCTCTGCCGCCCAGAATAAACGGATACATGCTCGATCCCGTAACCGTCAGCACAAACGAACCACCTGCGGAAAGCTTCTCCTGCAAAAGAGGATAAAGCGTCGCTAAGTCAACTGTTTTGGAAAGCTGATCCACATTCGGGTGAGCCATCGTCTTCTTACTCAATGCAGCCCGCCTCTTCGAGCTTTGCAATATATTCCTTAACGCACCGGTCTGCGGTTTCCTTGTCTACCTCATACTCCTCCAAAAGTGCTGCAACAAGGTCATCATGATCTGCACCCTGCTCTAACTTCTTCCACAGGAAAGTAGCAGAATCATTCATGGTAATCATTCCGTTAAAATCAACGCAGATTGCTCCGATGGGGATCACGATGTTTGAGCCCGCGATCGTTCTTAAAACAAAACCCTCTTTAATCTTCATAAAAACCTCCTGAAATTGTAATCTGCGCTTTTATCCTAAATCGCAAAATACATATTTACTTTATAATATCATATAATCCGCCTAATTGCAACGACAAATTTAAAATCTATTTGCTTTTTCAAATATTTTCAAGAAAATATTTACATTCACTATTTGAGTGTGGTATAATGGAAACATCATTAAAAATAAGGAGAATGTATATGAAAAAACATCTTGTACAGCTTCTGTCTTGGTTGCTCACAATTGCGATGCTTGTTGGCATGCTGCCGACTCTTGCTTTTGCTGCAAATGACGAAGCAATTGCAACCGATGCCGATCTGACTGCAACAGATTATGCAGCAGCCGATGCCTTGTTTGCTCAGATCGACGCAATGGAAGACGCTGCGGCAAAGAGAAATGATTCTCAAACCGCAAAAGCGAATGCCGCATACGAAATCGTGGTCAATTCCGACAACTATGTTGAAGGCTCTATCGATCGCAAGGGCAACGCCTTCACATGGATGACCACTGAAGGCATCCGTTGCGCATACAATCCTGCACACCGCGAAAGAACCGCAAACATGACCGCACCCGAAGCTGCCGAACCGGACGGCGCCTACAACGTCCCCAAGGCTGTCAAGGGCGGCTCCCCTGCCGGCAATCAGGTCTACCTCATCGGTCCGTATTACGGTCATGACAGCGACTTTACCAACCAGTACAAGAACACTGCAAGTGCCGTTGCCACTGCCATTGGCGATTCCGACGGCTACACCCTTTACTCCGGCACCGCAGCAACGATTGAAACCGTCGCTGCCGCACTCAGCGCAGGCGCTGTTGTTTTCTTCGACTCTCACGGTACAACAGACTACGCTTCCGGCGATGACTATGTCACCGGCGCAACAAGCTCTTACCTGTGCTTAAAGAGCACCACCGGTGTCACTTCGGCTGATTACACCGCCGGCAAGGCTGTCTATCTCTCCGACGGTGTCGGCGTTAACGGTTCTTTGATCGCAGAACACATGACCTCCGACAACCCCAACGGTCTTCTCTGGATGGCAATCTGCCTTGGCATGGCGACCGATGGCATGTACGCACCTCTGCGCGAAAAGGGCGTTGGCGTTGTTTACGGCTATTCCCAGTCCGTAAGCTTCGACGGCGACTATGTTTGGTCCGAGGTTTTCTGGGAACAGATGAACAACGGCGCAACCGTTGCTGAGGCTGTCGCAGAAATGAAGTCTCAGTACGGTCAATGGGACTACTCCCCCGAAATGTATGAAGTCTATTCCGGCTCCTGGTACTCCAGCTGGGTCAGCGATACCATTTCTGAAGCACGCAGCACCTATTGCGCATTCCCGATCGTTGTTTCCGATGAAGATACCCATCCGGGTCAAAAATCCTCGAGCAGCTACGGTGCTGACAGCCTGCAGACCGTCAAGTCTACATATACCCTGTTCTCTCAGTACAGCATTTCCGCAACCACGAATAACAGTGCTTACGGTACAGTTTCCGTCAACGGAAGCACCATTACCGCCTCCCCTGCTGAGGGATATTTTGCATCGGGTTATACCGTGACCTCCGGCAGCGCAACCGTTACACAAAACGGCAATATTTTTACTGTCAGCGCTTCTTCGGATTGCACGATTCAAATCAACTTTACCGCCAAGACCTCCGTCACGGTCAGCTTTGCCGGCGCAAGCGGTGTTGCAGATCAAACGGGCTACGCAGGCGATGCAATGACCCTTCCCACCGTTACCGCTCCTGACGGCTATAGCTTTATCGGCTGGACAGAAAATGCCTTGAGTAATGCAACGACCACCAAGCCCACCTATTACACGGACACCTACTATCCTGCCGGAAATACAACTCTCTACGCCCTTTACAGCTATGTTGAAAGCAGCGGCGAAACAGGCAGCGGTGACTATGTCAAGGTCACGAATCCTCCTGTGGATTGGAGCGGTGAGTATTTGATCGTTTACGAAGCTGACAGCTATATCTTTAACGGCAGCCTGACTTCCCTGGATGCGACCAGCAACTACAAGGCTGTTACCATCACAGACAATACCATTTCCGCCGAAGAAGGCGATCCTTACAAGTTCACCATCGCTGCAACCGAAAACGCCTATTCGATCATGGGTGTTGGCGGAAAATATATCGGTCAAGGCTCGAATGCAAACGGATTGACCTCCTCTGACAGCGCATTGGATAATACCATTGCACTCGATTCTGAAGGCAATGCCACCATCGTCAGTGACGGCGGCGCATATTTGCGTTATAACGCAACCTCCGGTCAATATCGTTTCCGCTACTATAAGAGCTCCTCTTATTCCTCGCAGAAAGCGATTGCACTTTACGTCAAGGACGGCAGTGCAGGTACAACCTACTATACAAGCTCCGCAACCGCCTGTGCTCACGCGAATACTGTCAATACCGAAGCCGTTGCAGCGACCTGCACCTACAGTGGCTATACTGCAGGTGTTTACTGCAACGATTGCAACAGCTATATCAGCGGTCATAGCGTTGTTGAAGCCACCGGGCACAGCTATAGCGCTGTTATCACCGCTCCGACAGCAACCGAGCAGGGCTACACCACCAACACCTGCACCGCTTGCGGTGACAGCTACATCAGCGACTATACCGATGCGCTCGGCGAAACCTACACGATCAGCTTTGTTGTTCCTGAAGGTGTTGAAGCGATTGCAGACATGAACTGCGATAAGAACGGCATCGAGCTTCCGACCGCAGGTATCCCCTATGATAATTATACCTTTATCGGCTGGGCGGATGTGCAGATCGATAAAACCATTTCCGCTCCCTCATATTATTCCGGCGCATATACCGCTACGGCAAATACAACTCTCTACGCACTTTACACCTACGAAGTCGGCGGCAGCGGCTCCACGGAATATGTTTTGACGGATATTGCAGGAATTTCCTCCACTGATATTGTTGTTGTTACCTCACAATACAGTGATACCGTTTACGCCCTCAGCAGCTTCAACGGCTCGACAGATGCCCCCGATGCCGTAGTCGTCAATGTTGCCGACAACAAGCTGACCGACGAGCCCGCACAGGATCTGCTGTGGAACATCGTTTCCGAGAACGGCTCTTATAAGCTTTATCCGCAGGATAATGCCGATATTTGGCTCTACTGCAATTCCTCCAACAACGGTGTGCGTGTCGGCACAGGCTCTTCCAACACCTTCACGATCGATTCCGATTATCTTTATAACGAATCTACAGGACGTTATCTGGGCGTCTATCGCACCAATCCCGATTGGCGTTGCTACACAAGCACCAGCGGAAACATCGCCAGCCAAACCGTAGGCTTCTATGTTAAGAGTGCAGGCGGCACCACCTATTACACCACCGTCATCGGTGAATCTTGTCAGCACGAAAACACCGATTCTACCACAGTCAATGCAACCTGCACTGCAGGCGGCAGCATCACCGTTACCTGCAACGATTGCGGTGTGATCATCAGTACAACCGAAATTGAAGCTACAGGTCACAATTATCAGCAAACTGCAGCGGTTGATGCAACCTGCACCGAGGACGGTTCTCTCACCTACACCTGCGCAAATTGTGACGACAGCTACACCGAAACCGTAGCTGCAACAGGTCACAGCTACGTTGACGGCACTTGCACCGCATGTGGTGATACCGAGCCCACCGAGTCTGACACCACCGAATCCGAGACCAATGAACCCGAACCCACCGAGCCGACTGAACCCGAAGGTGGCAGCACAGAGCTCGAAGGTCGCTACTATATCGCAGGCATCCGTACATCCGATATCAATTATCAGTACATTATGGGCGTTCCGGACGGAACTCGCTATGACATCGAGGATTCCGGCTTGACTGAACTCCCTGCCGAGATCACAAGCCCCGAAGCTGACAAGATCTTTGTGATCGAGAAAAACAGCAACGGCACTTATCGTATCTACGCCGAAGGTATCACGGACGATGCAAAATATCTTGGCTGGACCGGCAGCAACTCCGGCACCTTTGTCGCCGTAGATGATGCACTCAGCCTGACAATCGATGCGGTTGACGGCGGACTTTATAACATTCACTTTAGCGCAGATTATGAGAGATACCTCTCGCTGAACAACACCGCTTCCCTAACCTACGCCGCTTGGTACAGATCCGGTCAGATCAAAGACCTGGCACTGATCCCCGTTCGAGGCGCAACAATCGAACACACCCACAGTGTAACATATTTTGAAGGCTCACCTGCTACCTGCACCGAAAGCGGTACGATCGCTTATTATTATTGCTCTGACGAAGCTTGTCCCGATTACGGCAAGTATTATTCAGACGAAGCGCTCACCATCGAGATCCTTGCTGTGGATTTGATTGATCCCGCAATTGGTCACAGCTATTCCTATACCAACAACGGCGACAACCACACCGCTACCTGCGCAAACTGCTCTGATAGCGTCACTGAGGATCACACCTATGTCGATGGCACCTGCGCTTGCGGCGCTACCGAGGTTGTTGCTCCGAAGCCCGATGCCAACTTGGTCTTCACGATGAACATTTCTGCCGGCGCAGAGATGACCGTTAC
>SVKY01000023.1 GCA_015068235.1 Oscillospiraceae bacterium | reverse complement strand
CATGGCAGTTAAATTATACCACCAAAGGGCTGCAATTTCTACCGATTGCAGCCCTTTCTCTAAAAAATTTGCAGCCTGTACCTTACGGCACAGGCTGCTCTTTTTTGGGGACTTTTTTTACAGCCCCGATTTTGCTGTCTATGGGGAATCGGAACACAGATGGCACCTTTTTCGACAGATATATTCCGATTTATGATAATGCGAATAAAGTAAACGGATGAAGCCGGTGGCTTCATCCGTTTGGTTATAGCTTAATGTGTTGCTTTGTTTTATTTTGCTTCCATGTAGGCTGCTACTGCATCGCCGTAGGTGAGCATAGCGTTGACCATGTTCAGCTCATCTTCTGTAACATTGGTCTTTGCACGAACCTGTGCAACATAGCTCTCAACGCTCCAAGAAACGGTCTTGGAAATTGCGGTATCGCCTTCATAGAAAGTGGCGTTGATCACGTCACGCATTTCCTTTGCGCCGACGTTCTCATAAATAGCAGAGAACATGATGCCGCCCTTGTTTGTGGTTGCGATTTCAGCCAAAACCTTGCCTTCGCTATCGGTAACAACGCACTTGACAGCATTCGGGTCGGTTGCGGTGGTGTAGATGCAAGACAGGTTGAGCTGTACTCTGGAGGTGACCGTGATGTTGGTGTTTACGGCTGCGCCACTGCCTGTAGAAGTAGCGTTATTCACAGCTTCGGGAATTTCTTGCGTAGCATATGCAAGTTGTTCTTCTGTCAAATCGGCGGTCACCAAATTCTCGGCGTTGTAGCCAAGTCTGACCTGCGCCGCTGCGCCATACTTGAGCATATTGGCTGCCATAGTTTTCAGCTCTGCGCTTGATGCAGCTGCATCGATCTTGCCGACCAAGAAGCTCTTGATGGAGTTCACAACGGTAGTGCCGTAGTAGATCGTGCCATCTTCGCCAACGGCATAAAGCGTGGTGGAGAAGTTATCGCCCATTTCTTTTGCATTGATGCCCTTGTAAGTAACTTGGTACATGAGCGCTTCACCCGTGGACGGATTGACCTTTGCAACCATCGGCTCACGATCGCCGGTGATGCCGTAGACGGTGGTGATGGGATCGCCGTCTGCAACGTCCTTCTTGACTTCCAAATAGAAGTCTTTGTAGGAGTTGACGTCTGCACCCATGATGTTATAGCTGACGGTCATCTCGGCGCCTACGGAAATCGACATCGTGAACTTCAGGCTATCCTTTGGCTCATATTTCGGCTCAACAACTTCAATTGCGCCGCAGATACAAGTGCCGTCAACGTAATTGTGTTCTTCATTTGCGCTGTAGTCACAATTTTCGCAATTGACAGTGTGGTTTTCGCCATTATCGGTATAAGCTTGGCTGTGACCTGTTGCTGCGGTTTCGTCGGAAACATAGCTATCATCGCAAGCGGAGCAAGTATAAGTTGAGTAACCATTTTTGGTGCAGGTAGGAGCAGTCACAACTGCTTCGTAGTTATGACCCAATGCTGCAACTTCGTTCTGAGCGATCAAAACTTCGTTACAGACGGAGCAATGCTTACCCTCGGTCAGACCAGTTTCGGTGCAAGTCGGGGCGACGGCATTGTCTACAACCTCGGTGTGTCCGAGCGCGTCAAGGATGCCGCACGCTACGAGGATTTCGCCACAGACGGAGCAGTGTTTGCCTTCGGTCAAGCCTGTTTCGGTGCAGGTTGGCGCAACGGCGCTGTCAATAATTTCGGCGTGTCCGTTTGCTTCGATGACGGTCTGTGCGATCAAAATTTCACTACAAACGGAACAGTGCTTACCCTCGGTCAAACCTGTTTCAGTACAGGTTGGAGCAACTGCGTTGTCAATGACTTCGCTATGACCCGTCGCTGCGATTGTCATATATTCGAGCGGCAACGGATAGGCACATTCAGCGTCAATAAATGTCGCATCGCAAGTGGCGCACTTATAATACTCACTGCAGCCGGCTTCTGTACAAGTCGGGGCAAGATAGGGAGAGTAGGTTACAGTATGTGCAAGCTTGGAAAGCGTTTCTGTGTAGCTGTCGCCACAAGCACAGGTGAAGGTTTTTACGCCTTCGGAGGTGCATGTCGGCTCTGTTGTGACAACGCCATTGCCATAAGCATGACCGGTTGCGGGAATGATGGTCTGATCGATCAAAATTGCGTTACATACAGAGCAGTGCTTGCCTTCGGTCAAGCCTGTTGCGGTGCAGGAAGGAGCAACGGCATCGTCGATCACTTCGGTGTGACCGCTTGCTTCTACTTCGTCAGCGGTGTAGGAATCGTTACAAGCGGTGCAGGTGTAAGTCGTGAAGCCACCTTCGGTGCAGTTCGGTGCGGTAATCACTGCTTCGTAGCTATGACCCAAGGCTGCAACCGTTTCCTGTGCAGTGATCACTGTACTGCATACAGAGCAGTGCTTGCCTTCGGTCAAGCCTGTTGCGGTGCAGGAAGGAGCAACGGCTTCGTCGATCACTTCGGTGTGACCGCTTGCTTCTACTTCGTCAGCGGTGTAGGAATCGTTACAAGCGGTGCAGGTGTAAGTCGTGAAGCCGCCTTCGGTGCAGGTCGGGGGAGTAATGACTGCCTCGTAGCTGTGACCCAAGGCTTCTACGACTTCCTGTGCAACGAGAATTTCGTTACAGACGGAGCAGTGTTTGCCTTCCGTCAAGCCTGTTTCTTCGCAGGAAGGAGAAACCGCTTCGTCGATCATTTCGCTGTGACCGCTTGCTTCTACTTCGTCAGCGGTGTAGGAATCGTTACAAGCGGTACAGATGTAGGTCGTGAAGCCACCTTCGGTGCAGCTCGGTGCGGTAATCACTGCTTTGTAGCTATGACCCAAGGCTGCAACCGTTTCCTGTGCAGTGATCACTGTACTGCATACCGAGCAGTGCTTGCCTTCTGTCAAGCCTGTTGCGGTGCAGGTCGGAGCAACGGCGGCATCAATGACTTCGGTATGTGCCTTCATCGCAATGGTTTCTGAATAGCTGTGATAGCATGTGGTGCAGTTGTAAGTTATAGTGCCGGTTGCAGTGCAGGTGGAGTCCTTTATTGTTTGGGTATAGGTGTGCGTATGGCTCGATGCCGGAACATAGATGCGGAATGCTTTCTGGAGATCGGCATCGGTCAGGCTTGTGATATCGGTCCTGTCATCTCTTCGGACGTTGAATGCTCGTTTTGTAAAGCCCGACCACCAGGCATCTGTGACCAAAACGTAATAGTCGTCCATGATGTAAGGTCGTGTTCCCGTGTAGACAGCATCACCATTCCAACCATCGGGACGGTATTCCCAAGCGCTTGCGACATAGATGACGGAGCCGACGGGAAGTGTTGTCTTGGTGAACTGCTCGGAAGCGAAAAATTCCTTGGCAAGGTCGCTGCCCGTAGTCAGTTTGTTCCAAGAACTGGAGTTGTTTGCATGCCAATAAGCATTCTTTGTAAGCTTCAGGCGCAGACGGAAAAAGTTACTGGTCGAATTCAGATTGTTAATGGGAATGTAGATCTTGAAAATACTGTTGATATTTTCAACCGTCTTGCCGGTAATGTCAGTGCTGGCGGTGGTGGAGGAGATGTTGAAGGCGCGGAGCGTCCAGCTTCCCCACCATTCATCGGTACAGACCTGGTAGGTGGAGGTTACATTACCCGGACGGCTAGCAGAATCCTGTTTCGCATCGGTCACCCAACCCTCGGGGCGATATTGCCAGCCACTTGAGAGCTTGATGACACAGCCTACGGGTAGAGTGGTCTTCGTATAACGCTGTGTTGTATAGAAATACGGAGAGTTAGAAGCTGTAGTGTTGATCTTGTTGTATGAGGAGGAGGTTGAGTTCCAGTAGCCACCGTTCGTCCACTTCGGCAGCAGGCGTGCATACATACTGCTCTTGGCAGGATCTGTATGCGCAGATGTCGTGGTGGCATACGGTGTCGTGACAGCGTTTTTGGCAGACTCGATTGCGATCTGCTGCCATGCGTAGGGAACATTGCTCGGTTTGTAGGTGCACTTTGCAATGTCAAGACCGGTGATTTTGTGAACAAAGGTCAGACCTGCCATATAGCGGCCGACATTCTTGTTCAGGTGGTAGCCGTCACGCGTAAGATTATCCTTCATAAGCGATGTACGGGCATTTTGGATCGTGGTGCCGTTGGGGATGATCATCGAGAAATTGCTGTTCGATGCGATCTTGCTCTTAACGGCAGAAATAATGCTGCTGTACATGTTTGACTGGCTGCTGTAGCTGGAATTTGCCAGCTTTGTTGAGCCGGATTGATAAGCCCATGTCATGTGCCAAATCAGTTTGGAATTCGGGCACTTGCCCTTGACATAGGAGACCAAATTGGTCAAATCGCTGTTGTAAGTGCTGGCGGTACCGCTGCTGCCGCTTGCCTGCTGCATGGAAACATAGTCCCAGCTTCGGGAGGAAAGTGCAGTGCTCATCTTATAGCTGGCAGTGCTTGACCATGAGCCGCTGGTGTTGGTGTAATAAGTGTAGGCGGCGGTGTTATTCTTTGCGTTGCTGTAGTGCGTGTTGAGCGTGCAGCCACCGATATAGAGATTACCAAGAACAATTTTACTGATGCCGAGATTCTTTGCGATCTGGTAGACGTATTGCAACGCATCAACAGAGAAGCTGTTGCCGATCGCAATGATCGAAAGCGTGCCGTCACCGTCCACGTCCCAGGAAGCGGCTGCCGATGCCTGGGGGGTAGAGGGAACGAACAGTGAGGTCAGAATGCAAAGAAGCAATAAAAGTGAAATGATCCTTTTCATAGACACGATCCTTTCTAATGCATGATAATTCCATTATACATAAAGAATATCAGCTTTTCAAGCGGTATTTCGTATTTTTCTGTAAAAAAATACGCTGCAGAAGAAACTGCAGCGTAAAGAATTATTTTGGATTTGTGATCACATTCACGGCATCACGGAGATTGACGACCGTGCAGAGTTTAGCGCCGTCGGCGTGTTCACCATCGAGTGTCCAACTCATATCGGCAGGTGCTTCGACCGTGACCGATTGCGTGGAGGTTAACGTCAGCATGGCGGTGGAATACTCCTGTGTCATGAGTGCCAAAACGCAGTCACTAAGCTCTAAAAGGCTGTGCGGCTTACGAATGAGAAGCAGCTCAAACAGACCGTCGTTCATATCCACCAAATCAGGCGCAAGGGTTAAAATGCCGGCAACGGAGGTGGAATTGCTGATCGCACCGAAGATATAATCATCCTCGTACACTGTGCCGTCCGCCAAAGTGAAGCGCAGATGATGCGAACGGATGGAAGCAAGCTCCTTCACACTGGCAAGCACATATGCCAAATGTCCGAGCACGTTTTTCAAGCTCTGTGGTGTGGCATAGGAGGTTTTAGTAAAAGCGCCGAAGGAAGCAATATAGGAAAAATAGCGGTCATTGAACTGCCCAATATCCAAGGGGCGAGGTGTGCCGACAACGATATCTTTCGCAGCGTCGAGAATGCTTTTGGAAAGCTTCAGGCTGCTGGCAAAATCGTTGGTGCTGCCTGCGGGAATATAGCCGACATAGGGCTTTTTCTCCAATGCATACAGACCTGAGATTACTTCATTAAATGTGCCGTCACCGCCGATGCAGACGATGACATCAAATTCTTGACCACGCTCACGAGCAACATCGGTCGCATCACCTCTGGAAGCGGTCATGTAGGTCGTGACATCGTAGCCGCCACGGTTAAAGATCGAGATGATTTCTGCGAGCTTACCGTTGGCTTTTTTCTTTCCCGAGCAGGGATTCATGATGATTAATAATTTTTTCATAATGCAGTAAACTTCAAATAAACGATGAACAGTACGATCGCCATAAGGGCGCCGAAGCCCAAGAACCACCAAAATTCCCGTGATTGCGGCTTACGAATACGGAACGGCAGAATAAAGGCAAAGCCCGTAATGCTCATCAAAATGCAAAGTGCAACGCGCAAAGAATCTTTCTGGAAAAGCTCCAAGAACAGCTCAATACGGTCGTAGCACAGGCAGAAAATCGAAATAATGCAGAAGAAAAACGGAAAAATCAGGGATGAAGAGGTGATGGGAAGTCCGGTGTAGGTCTTACGGCACTCATCGGTCTCCTTCTGCCTCAGCTCTTCGGTTACATTAAAATATGCCAAACGGATCATGCCGGTCAGGGTAAACAGTGCCGCAACAACATAAGAATACCAAACATGACCGCAAAGGGTGATGGTCATGGTCGCAGGCAGAACTCCGAAAGCGACGATATCCGTCAGAGAATCGATCTGAATGCCAAAGCTTTTTTCCTCATCGGTGCGGTTCTTCTTCGAACGAGCGACCTTGCCGTCGAACATATCGCAAAGTCCGCTGAAAAGCAGACAGTATGTGGCAAGGATCGGATGTCCGTTTGTGACGAGTGCAATGCCGCCGATGGCAGAGAGCAGACTCATGTATGTCAGAATGACAGTATAATCATAAAAACCAATCATAGCATTTCCTCCATAAAAACTACTATGTGTATTATCTTATATTTCTCTCGTTTCGTCAAGTAGAAGTTCGAAGAAAAGACAGAAATTTTGCCGAAAATGCTCGATTCTGCTCGGCGGTACGCTTTTTCTGTGTGTGAAAGCGCTCACCGCTACGCCTTAACTTTGCAGCGGTGTGACGAAAGGTGAGCAGTGCATCAATGTTTTCGTCCGTATATTCGTAGCCGTCTTGATGAATGACCCTTGCTTTTTTTGCAAGGCACATTGAGGCAAGTCCGTAATCCTGTGTGATGACGATATCGTTTTCCTTCACTAAATTTACCAATGCAAAATCCACACTGTCAGAGCCTTTGTCGAAAATGAGAGTTTCAACGCCGTCGTATTCAATGCGATGAGAAGTATCGCACAGGATCAGACAGGGGGTATTTGTTTGTTTACAAAGCTTCACGGCAATCGGAACCACAGGACAGCCGTCGGCATCAATCAAAACACGCATCAAAATTCACCCTTTGCGTACATGAGCGCAGAGAGCGCACAAAGGGGTGCTGTTTCGCAGCGCAAAATGCGAGAACCCAAGGTGCAGATTCTTAAGCCTGCTTCAGAGGCTTGCTGGATCTCCTCCTCAGAAAAACCGCCTTCGGGTCCTGTCAGGATCGCAGCGGTCGTGAACGGCTTTTCTTCGATCGCTGCCCGAAAGGTTAGATTCTCTTCATTTTCATAAAAACAGACGGCAAGCTCAGAGCGCGCAGCACGCTGCAAGGCGGCTTCGTATGAGGGGAGCGCAAGCACTGTCGGTATTTTGCCTCGACGAGACTGCTCTGCTGCGGAGGAAGCGATCTTTTGCCAGCGTTCGAGCTTTTTCTTCAGAGATTTTTCATCAGGCTTTGACACGCAGCGAGAGGACGGAAAGCAGATCAGCTCACTTGCGCCGAGCTCAGTAGCCTTTTGGATGACGTGTTCAAACTTGTCCGCCTTTGCAAATGCCATATAAATACTGCATACGACCTTTGCCTCGCTTTGCGATGGCTCAACGCTATGCACGACCAAGCTGATTTGACCGCTTGCAACATCGCTGACGGTGCAGCGGTAGTCTGTTCCCTCGGCATCGCAAACGGTGACCTCATCGCCGTTTTTTAAGCGCAAAACCTTTGCATGCGCAGCATTTTCGCCTGTTAAGACCATAAACTGATCGGAAATGTGTTCCTTGGATACAAAAAATCTGGGCATTTGTTACCACACCTTTCACATTTATTGTAGCAGAAAAATAATATTTTCGCAATAGTGAAAAAAGTAGTTGACAAATTCAAAAATATGCTATATAATAGCAAAGCAAATTGGATATGCGAGTGTGCTGGAATCGGTAGACAGGCACGTTTGAGGGGCGTGTGACAACCGTCGTGTGCGTTCAAGTCGCATCACTCGCACCAAGAGACGATTGTTTCGGCAATCGTCTCTTTGCTATTTTTTATGAGTACGGGAGTAAACACCATGAGTTTTTTGGATCTGATCATCACAGGCGTTGCGCTGTCGATGGATGCCTTTGCCGTGGCGATCAGCAAGGGCTTGTCTGTCGGAAGAGTCAAAATAAAACACGGGTTGATCGTCGGTTCTTATTTTGGCGGCTTTCAGGCGTTGATGCCTCTGATCGGCTTTTTGCTTGCAAGCAGCTTTGCTGTGTACATTCAGGCGTATGATCATTGGATCGCATTTGCGCTGTTGGGGGTGATCGGTGTGAACATGATCCGTGAAGCACTTTCTTCCGAGGAAGAGGAACATAACGATTCGTTTGCATTTTCAGTGATGCTTCCCATGGCGATCGCCACGAGCATCGATGCCTTGGCAACGGGCGTGTCTTTTGCTGTTACGGGAACGAATATTTGGCTTGCGATCTCGATCGTCGGCGTGACGACCTTTGCTTTTTCCGCAGTGGGCGTCAAGATCGGCAATATTTTCGGCGCAAAGTATCAGAAAAAAGCGGAGCTTGCAGGCGGCGTGATCTTAATTGCTCTGGGTATTAAAATTTTGGTCGAGCATCTGAGCGGTGCGGCGTAGGAGTAAGAATGGAATTTTGGGATGTTTATGATGCGCAGCGGAATTTGCTGGGCAGAAAACATAAAAGAGGAACTCCGATGAGACGGGGAGAATATCATTTGGCGGTGTTCGTTTGGGTGTTCAATGATGAAGGTAAGGTTCTTTTGACCAAGCGCTCGCCTGAGAAGCGTTCTTATCCGAATTTGTGGGCATTGACCGGTGGAGCGGTGCTGGCAGGGGAAAGTAGTCTTGCTGCCGTGCAGAGAGAACTCTTCGAGGAGACGGGCATCCATGCGCGCAGAGAAGAATTTGTGCTTGTAGATACCTATTTGCGCAAGGATTGCTTCTGTGATATTTATTTTTTGAAAAAAGATGTGCCGCTGTCTCAAATGGTCATGCAGCCCGGGGAGACCTGTGATTGCAGATGGGTCAGCCGAACGGAGTTTGAACAGATGCGTTACCGCAAGGAAATTGCCAACCCCGATGCAAAGCGATATCTTCAATTGGGAGAAAAATTGAAGGACTTTCTGAAATAAAATAGCCGAATCCGGAAAAAAGTACGGATTCGGCTTTATTTTTCTTAAAAAAGCATTGACGAATGCAAAAAAATATGGTAGAATTGTACTCTATAGTGCGACAGTATCGCCAAGTACCAAACTCCACCGACTAATACGATTATAGCACACTGCGTTGACGATTGCAAGAGGGAATTTCAACAAACTTACAACGGCGCCGCGTGTGTCATTTTCGAAGATCGGTGAACCAACGTAACTTTGTGCAAAACACACCCCCATCAAATGAGAAAGGCTGTGATGACCATATGGAAATCAAGGACGTGAAGTTCGGTAAAACAGAGCGAAAGAGCTATGCGAAATATCCGGAGCTTCTCAAGATGCCGAACCTTTTGAAGATTCAGAAGGATTCGTATGAGTGGTTCCTGAACGAGGGTCTTCGTGAGGTTTTCCGTGACGTAGCGGCAATCAGTGACTACACCGGTAATTTGGAGCTGTCCTTTCTGGACTATTCGCTCGACGAGAAGCCCAAGTACACGGTGGAAGAATGCAAGGAGCGTGACGCTACCTATGCAAAGCCCATCAAGGTACGTGTCCGCCTGCTGAACAAGCAGACGGGTGAAATCAAGGATCAGGAAATTTTTATGGGCGACTTCCCCCTGATGACCAACGGCGGTACGTTCGTCATTAACGGTGCGGAGCGTGTCATCGTTTCTCAGATCGTCAGAAGCCCCGGCATGTATTATGGCGATACCGTGGACAAGGCGGATCAGCACGTTTATTCTTCAACGGTGATCCCGTATCGTGGCGCATGGCTCGAATATGAGACTGACCTGCAAAACTGCTTCTATGTCCGTATCGATAAGAACCGTAAGCTGCCTATCACTTGCTTGATCCGTGCACTCGGCATACAGACCGATGCGCAGATTCTTGAGCTGTTCGGTGAGGACGAGCGTATTAAGGCAACGTTGGAGAAGGATACCTGCAAGAGCCGTGAAGAGGCTCTGCTTGAGATCTATCGCCGTCTGCGCCCGGGCGAACCTCCCACAGTTGACAATGCTGCAGCATATTTGGACTCTCTGTTCTTCGATGCTCGCCGCTATGATGTTTCCAAGGTCGGTCGTTATAAGTTCAACAAGAAGATGGATATTTGGACACGTCTGTCCGGTCAGGAGCTGGCTGCGCCGATCGTCGATCCGAGAACCGGTGAGATTTTGGCAATGCCCGGCGATGTGCTCAACCGTGCACAGGCGAAGGAAATCTCTGCACGTGGCGTTTGTGATGCGATTATTACCGTCAACGGCGTGGAGCATAAGGTCTTCTCCAACTACATGGTCGATATGAAGAACTTTGTCGATTTCGACCCTGCCCGGTACGGCATTAAGGAAAAGGTCTGCCGCAAGGTTCTTTTTGAAATGCTCGATACCGTCGAGGCTGACGGTTGGGAAGATGCCATCGAGGATCGCATGGACGAGCTGATCCCGAAGCATATTACGCCCGATGATATTTTGGCTTCCATCAACTACCTCAACTGCGTTGTCTGCGGTGCAGGCACGACCGATGACATTGACCATCTCGGTAACCGCCGCTTGCGTTGTGTCGGTGAGCTGCTGCAGAATCAGTTCCGTGTCGGCTTCACTCGCTTGGAGCGTGTGATCCGTGAGCGTATGACCGTTCAGGATTTGGATACCGTGACGCCGCAGAGCTTGATCAATATCCGCCCGGTTACTGCTGTCATCAAGGAATTCTTCGGTTCCTCTCCGCTGTCGCAGTTTATGGATCAGAACAACCCCTTGGCAGAGCTTACGCATAAGCGCCGCCTGTCCGCACTTGGTCCCGGCGGTCTTTCCAGAGAACGTGCATCGTTCGACGTTCGTGACGTTCACTACAGCCACTATGGCCGTATGTGCCCGATCGAGACGCCGGAAGGTCCGAACATCGGCTTGATCAACTATCTGTCCAGCTTTGCTCAGATCAACGAGTACGGCTTCGTAGAAGCTCCGTACCGTAAGGTCGTGAAGATTTATGATGAAAACGGCAAATATGTCACCTCCCGAGTCACCGATGAGGTCGAATACATGTCTGCCGATGTGGAAGACGACTACTATGTTGCACAGGCGAAGGAGCCGATCGATGAAAACGGCTATCTGATCAATACCCGTGTGACCTGCCGTCACCGTGATGAGATCATCGCAGTTGACCGTGAGGTAATCGATTACCTCGACGTTTCTCCGAAGATGATGACCTCCATCGCAACGGCATTCATTCCGTTCCTGCAGAACGACGACGCAAACCGTGCACTGATGGGCGCAAACATGCAGCGTCAGGCTGTGCCTTTGATGGTGACGGAAGCTCCGATCGTTGCAACCGGCATCGAGCAGAAGTGCGCTGTGGACTCCGAGGTCTGCCTGAAAGCAGCAGGTGAGGGTACAGTTACCCGTGTCAATGCCAATTTGATCACCATTCACTATGATAACGGCGAAGTGATCGACCATATGCTCACGAAGTTTGCCCGTTCCAACCAGGGTACCTGCGTGAACCAGCGCCCGATCGTTTCCGTCGGTGAGCGTGTGGAGTATGACCAGGTTATTGCCGACGGTCCTGCTTGCGCGCAGGGCGAGATCGCACTTGGCAAGAATGTTTTGATTGGCTTCGTTACCTGGGAAGGCTATAACTACGAGGACGCAATCCTTCTCAACGAGCGCCTTGTCCGTGAGGACGTGTTTACCTCGATCCATATTGAGGAATATGAGACCGAAGCCCGTGACACCAAGCTCGGACCGGAAGAGATCACCCGTGACATTCCCAATGTCGGCGAGGATACACTGAAGGATTTGGACGAGGATGGCGTGATCCGTATCGGCGCCGAGGTCAAGTCCGGTGATTATTTGGTCGGCAAGGTTACGCCGAAGGGTGAAACCGAGCTGACCGCTGAGGAAAGATTGCTGCGTGCGATCTTCGGCGAGAAGGCGCGTGAGGTCCGTGATACCTCCCTGAAGGTTCCTCACGGCGAGGCAGGCATTATTGTTGATGTCAAGGTCTTTACTCGTGCAAACGGCGATGAATTGGCACCCGGTGTCAGCAAGGTCGTCCGTGTTTATATTGCGCAGAAGCGTAAGATTTCCGTCGGCGATAAGATGGCAGGCCGCCACGGTAACAAGGGCGTTGTTTCCCGTGTTCTTCCGGAGGAGGATATGCCGTTCCTGCCCGATGGCACACCGCTGGATATCGTTTTGAATCCTCTGGGCGTTCCGTCCCGTATGAATATCGGTCAGGTTCTGGAGGTCCATCTGGGTTATGCCGCACATGCTTTGGGCTGGAAGGTCGCAACGCCGATCTTTGACGGCGCAAACGAGAAGGACATCCGTGAAACCTTGAAGCTTGCAGGTCTGCGTGAGGACGGCAAGACCGTTCTCTATGACGGTCGTACCGGTGAACCGTTTGATAATTTGGTCACGGTCGGCTATCCGTACTTCCTCAAGCTGCACCACCTGGTTGATGATAAGATCCATGCCCGTTCCACCGGTCCGTACAGCCTTGTTACCCAGCAGCCGCTCGGCGGTAAGGCACAGTTCGGCGGTCAGCGTTTCGGCGAAATGGAAGTTTGGGCGCTGGAGGCTTACGGCGCTGCTTATACCCTGCAAGAAATTTTGACTGTCAAGTCCGACGATGTCAACGGTCGTGTCAAGACCTACGAGGCAATCGTCAAGGGTCACAATGTTCCCAAGCCCGGCGTTCCGGAATCGTTCAAGGTTTTGGTCAAGGAGCTGCAATCGCTTTGCCTGGATATTCGTGTGCTGGACAACCAGGGCGAGGAAATCGAGCTGCGTGATGAAGAAGATGATGATATGGTCTATGTTTCCGGCAATGAGACCTTCGTGACCGATGAAAACGAGGTGCTCTCGAGTGGCTATGCCATTGACCCGGACAGCGTTGACAGCGATGTATCTGCTCTGTCGCAGATCATTGGTCTGTCGGAGGACGATGAAGGCGATGACTATGAAGAAGAGTTTGTTTTCGAGCCGTCTGACGACATTGAGGAATAAGAAAGGAGAAGTGATACAATGAGTAACAAGATTTTCAGTGCAATTAAGATCGGTATTGCTTCGCCTGATATGATTCGAAGCTGGTCCTTCGGTGAGGTCAAGAAGCCGGAGACCATCAATTACCGCACCTTGAAGCCCGAGCGTGACGGTCTGTTCTGCGAGAAGATTTTTGGACCGCAGAAGGACTGGGAATGTCATTGCGGCAAGTTTAAGAAGATCCGCTTTAAGGGCAAAATCTGTGACCGTTGCGGCGTTGAAGTCACCAAGGCGAAGGTTCGCCGTGAGCGCATGGGTCACATTGAATTGGCAGCCCCGTGCAGCCATATCTGGTATTTCAAGGGCATTCCGTCCCGTATGGGTCTGCTTTTGGATATCAGCCCCCGCATTTTGGAGAAGGTTCTCTATTTTGCAAGCTATATTGTCACCGATCCCGGTGATGCACCTTTGAGCAAGTGTCAGATCCTGTCGGAGAAAGAATATCGTGACATGCGTGAAAAGTATGAAGACGATTTCGATGCCGGCATGGGTGCGGAAGCAGTTAAGAAGCTGCTTGCAGATATTGATTTGGAAGCCCTGTCTGACTCTTTGCGTTCCGAGCTGAAGAATGCCAACGGTCAGAAGAAGCTGCGCATCATCAAGCGCCTGGAGGTTGTTGAGGCATTCCGCATCTCCGGCAATGATCCCCAGTGGATGATCATGGATGTGCTTCCTGTCATTCCGCCCGATATCCGTCCGATGGTCCAGCTCGACGGCGGTCGTTTTGCAACGAGCGACTTGAATGATCTGTATCGTCGTGTGATCAACAGAAACAACCGACTGAAGAGATTGATCCAGCTCAACGCTCCGGATATCATTATCCGAAACGAAAAGCGCATGCTGCAGGAGGCTGTCGATGCTTTGATCGACAACGGTCGCCGTGGCCGTGCTGTCACGGGTGCGAACAACCGTGCGCTCAAGTCCTTGTCCGATATGCTCAAGGGTAAGCAGGGTCGTTTCCGTCAGAACCTGCTCGGCAAGCGTGTTGACTATTCCGGTCGTAGTGTTATCGTCGTCGGTCCTGAGCTCAAGCTCTACCAGTGCGGCGTTCCCAAGGAAATGGCGATCGAGCTTTTCCGCCCGTTCGTTATGAAGAAGCTGGTCGAAGACGGTGTTGCAAACAACATCAAGTCCGCCAAGAAGAAGATCGACAAGGGCGAGCCTGAGGTTTGGGATGCACTCGAGGTCATTATCAAGGACCGTCCAGTCATGCTCAACCGTGCACCGACACTGCACAGACTCGGCATTCAGGCGTTCGAGCCTGTTTTGGTTGAGGGACGTGCGCTGAAGCTGCATCCGCTTTGCTGTACCGCTTTTAACGCTGACTTTGACGGTGACCAGATGGCAATTCACGTTCCGCTGTCGGCTGAGGCACAGGCTGAGGCTCGTATGCTGATGCTCTCTGCAAATAATCTCCTGCGTCCGCAGGACGGCAAGCCCGTTACCGTTCCGACACAGGATATGATCCTCGGTACCTACTATCTGACCTATGTCCGTATCGGCAAGGCAGAGAAGGGTGCTGAGAGAGTTCATCTGACCGATGCAGGAGACTATGATCTGACAGCGGATGAGTATGGCAATGCAGATGCCGATGAGGTCGCTGCATGCATCGCAGATGCCGAGGCAAACAAGAAGAAGGCTCCGAAGTATATTCCCATTCCTGCATATTGCAATGTGGAAGAGGCGATCAAGGCTTATAGCTGCGGTGCCATCGGTCTGCATGCGCCCATCCGTGTGCGCTATGGCAAGATGATCGACGGTGAGATGCGCTACAAGATCATTGAAGCGACTGTCGGTCGTTTGATCTTCAATGAGCCGATCCCGCAGGATCTTGGTTTTGTTGACCGCAGCGATCCTGATAAGCTTTTCGATTTGGAAGTCAGCTTCCTTGTCGGCAAGAAGAAGCTCGGCGTAATCATCGACAAGTGTATCCGCAAGCATGGCTTCACCATCGCTACGGAAATGCTTGACCGTGTGAAGGCACTTGGCTATAAGTATTCTACCAAGGGTGCGATCACCGTTTCCATTGCGGATATGGCGATCCCTGATAAGAAATATGCGCTCATCGCTGCCGCTGAGGAAGAGGCAGTTAAGATCGACCGCAAGTATAAGCGCGGCTTTATCACGAATGATGAACGTTACCGTTTGGTTGTTCAGCAGTGGGAGCAGACCATTAAGGATGTTACCGGTGCTCTGCAGGAGAACCTCGACCGCTATAACCCCATCTACATGATGGCGGACTCCGGCGCTCGTGGCTCCATGAATCAGATCCGTCAGCTCGCAGGTATGCGTGGCTTGATGGCGGATACAAACGGTAGAACCATCGAAATTCCCATCAAGGCAAACTTCCGTGAAGGTCTGTCTGTTCTGGAATACTTCATCTCCTCAAGAGGCGCCCGTAAGGGCTTGACGGATACCGCTCTGCGTACGGCTGACTCGGGTTATTTGACCCGTCGTCTGGTTGACGTTTCGCAGGAGGTCATCATCCGTGAGTATGATTGCGGCACGAAGCACGGCATCAACCTCGGCGAGGTCGTGGAAAAGGGTCAGGTCATCGAGACCTTTGCTGCCCGTATCCATGGCAGATTCCCTGTCGATGACATTGTCGATCCTGAAACCGGCGAGCTGCTGATCTCCAACGAGCGTATGATGTCCGAGGACGATGCGAAGATGCTTCTTGATCATGGCATCGATCACGTCTATGCACGTACCGTTTTGGGCTGTCGTGCTCGCAGCGGTGTTTGCGCAAAGTGCTACGGCATGAACCTGGCAACCAGCGAGCTGGTCAACCCCGGTGAAGCTGTCGGTATCATTGCTGCACAGTCCATCGGTGAACCCGGTACTCAGCTTACCATGCGTACCTTCCACACGGGCGGTGTCGCAGGTGACGATATCACACAGGGTCTTCCCCGAGTTGAAGAGCTTTTCGAAGCTCGTAAGCCCAAGAAGATGGCGATCATCTCTGAGATCGACGGTGTTGCAGACATTGACGAGAGCCATAAGAGCGCATTGCGTGATATTACCATCACGGCTGACGATGGCGATGTCCGTCTGTATCAGGTTCCGTACTCTGTCGGTTTGAAGGTCGAGCAGGGCAAGCGCATCCGCAAAGGTGAGCCGATCACCGATGGTGCTTTGAATCCTCATGATGTTCTGCGCATTTCCGGTGTTGAGGCAGTTCAGAACTACCTGACGCAGGGTGTTTTGGCGGTTTACCGTCAGCAGGGCGTTGATATCAACGATAAGCATATCGAGGTTATCATCCGTCAGATGATGCGTAAGGTCCGCGTTGAGGAACCCGGTGATTCCACCCTCCTCAGCGGTACGGTTGTTGATGTATATGAGTTCGAGGATGCAAATAACGAGGTTCAGCGCCGCATCGATGCAGGCGAAGAGGGCTTGCAGTTTGCGACCAATACGCTGATGCTCATGGGTATCACCAAGGCATCCTTGGCAACCGAATCCTTCCTGTCTGCCGCTTCCTTCCAGGAGACCACAAAGGTTTTGACCGAAGCTGCTATCAAGGGCAAGGTTGATAATCTTGTCGGTTTGAAGGAAAATGTCATCATCGGTAAGCTGATCCCCGCAGGCTCCGGCTTGGATATGTACCGTGATTATACGGTTTCCGAGTGGCCTGAGTCCGAGATCACGCAGGATATGATCGACAACGAGCTGAAATAATTTACAAGGGATCAGGCTGAAATGTCTGATCCCTTAAATATTCGAAGCACCGACTTTGCAAAAAACAAAGTCGGCGCTTATACTAATTCTTAATAAAACGATTGAATCGTTTTATTGCCCGCTCTGCGAGCGGACGGCGTCGTAGACGCCAAGAATGTTGTACAATACTTTTCTTGCCGCCACAGGCGGTGCAGGATACCATCCTGCAATAAAATGATTTCTAAATCATTTTATCAAGAAACAGTATTATACTTGTTTATATCGCACATGTTGATTCACGATGTGGTCTTGGCGACATCAAACTGACGATGCCGAATGCAGCCTGATACGCAAGAAAATGCTATATTGGCGCAGACTACCCAAAATAACAAATGCGAGCTGCCGGTCTCAGCGATAAAACGAAATGATTTCCTTACCAATTAATGATCGCATCTTTCAACGCTGCAAAGTTTTCGAAAGTAGCTTCCGTCGCTTTGTCACGATCGAAAGCATCTTTCAGTAACGTGTTGTATTGCTCAGAAGATACACCTTCTCCGTCCCAAGTCCAACTGTTCTCCATACCGTAATGCGAGCCTTTAATCATAGAACCTCGGTGCAGCAGCTCGACATTGCTGTTCTTGAATTCATATACAAAGTCGCCTGAAACATCATAACCCCACTCAGATGTCAAAAATTTATTTTGTTTTTCCATGTAATAAAACTGATTTAAGTTTATACGGATATATTCTTCTTCCATAACGGTATCATTGCTGACCCAAAGAAGCTTTCCATAACTGGTGATGATTTCAGGAATATCATCGTTATCGATGCATACCAGCGCAAAATCAGCTGAGCTGAAGCGTTCAAGAAGATTGTTGTCTTCGATGTAGGACAAATAACGCTGCTTCCAAGCTTCGGTGACTTCGGGTTCCTCTTCCTGCGCTACATGGTCGACCGTGCAGTTGATGGGGGAGGGGGAACCGCTTCCCTTTAGCTTTAAGGTTTCCTTATAACTGTCTGCACCTGCAAGTGAATAGATTCTGGCAACAATACACAGATCACCGTTTATATCGATATAGGGCATTGCTTTTGAAACATTGCTGTCAGAGATCGTTTTCTCCAATTGCGCATTGTACTGCGGTGACATAGAAGGATTATTTGTCAACATTTCTTTATATTTTTCTTCATACCTTGCTTTCATTTTTGCCCTTGCGAGCTCCGTGTAGTCTTCCATAGAAAGATCGTAGCTTGCAATCAGCTGTTCTTTTGACAGCAATGCACAATTATCGATTGAAATATTATAGACATAGTACGAGGCGGAATTATAATACCACCACTCATTTATGATGAGTGACAGGATACGATTGCTTGCCGTCCATGAATAATTTGTATAGCAGATATCGGTGTTATATGAATTAACGACATGATCGATATAGTTTTCATACAATTTATTGTATATTTCCTGATTCAATGCCTCAATGCTGCTACCGGAGAGATTGATTTTCGGGATATGCCAGCAGTATTCATCTTCAAAAGCGCAGAAAGCATCTGTGACATAATCCCCTGCGCCACAGCGAGAACAAATACCGTCTACATAGTCATGCTCCAATGGGGCAATGGTTTCTGTTTTTGTTCTTCCGCATTCGGAACAGGTGAAGGTTTTTGTGCCGCTTTCTGTGCATGTTGCCTCGGAGGTCACTTCTCCACTGTTCCAATTGTGATCGCAGGTAACCTCGCTCTTGTCAAATACGGTGATAATTTTTGCGAACTCAGCACGTGTGGCGTTACCGGAGGGGGCGAGCTTTCCGTCTTTGCCATTGATGATGCCGTTCTCAATGCCCCAGTTGAAAGCAGATTTTGCGTAGGAGCTGACTTTCTTTGCATCGGAAAAAGTGTTGATGCTGTTTGCGTTTGTGGGGGCAGGCTCACCGGCAAAACGCCAAATCATTGTCAAAAGCTGTTCACGCGTGACCAAACCATTCGGTGCGAACTTACCGTTTCCAACGCCGTTGACAACACCGTTGTCCTCAGCCCATGCAACCGCTTTCTTGTACCAGCTTGCAGTGAGATCGTTGAAAGATGTTGTGCCACTGACAGCCGGCTCGCCTGCAATGCGGTATAAAACCGTTGCAGCCATTGCACGGGTGCATGTGCCGTTTGGCTCGAATTTTGTGTCAGACATACCGTTCATCAACTTGTTTTCGTAAACATAAACGACATACGTTGAAAACCAGTGGTTGCTGCTTACATCTGAAAAAGGTTCCTTACCTGCTGCAGATGCGAACGAAAATGTGCTGAGCAGGGTTGCGAAAAGTAAAATAATGCTGAGAATTTTTTGCTTCATGAATATTTCCTCCTTCTATATGATAACTCTATTTTAGATAAAAATTATCTAAAAGTCAATAGATAAATTTTATCTATGTATAATATTTACGAAAAATTTTCGCAAGTTGAAAAGGAAGTGGGGCGTGTGGATAATCGCATTCGTGATCTGCGTGAGGATCATGATTATTCACAGCAACGTGTGGCAGACGCATTGGGAATTACTCAGCGCAAATACAGCTATTTAGAAACAGGCGTACAACAGTGGACCGATGAGTTATTGGTAAAGCTGTCGAGATTTTACGCTGTCAGCATTGACTACCTTTTGATGCAGACGAACTGCCCTGAACGTTATGAAGATTGATGATGCCCGATGCAGAAGTCTCTGCATCGGGGCTTTTTTGCGAAAGAGAGTTGTAAAGAATCTGTAAAATGAATATGCTGATTAAGTGCAGGGGATTGACAGCGTAACATTGTTATGCTATACTTAGGTCGTAACAATGTTACGCAAGGAGGTACATATGGAACAGGAATTGATTTCAAAGAAAGAATTGCTGCAGCGCTACGGTATTTCTTACGGCGCACTGTACCGCTGGAAACGTAAGGGATTGATTCCCGAAGAGTGGTTTATCAAGAAAGCAACGGTCACGGGACAGGAAACATTTTTTCCCAAGAAGCTTATTTGTCAAAGAGTGGAGCTAATCCAAGATCAAAAGGAGGAAACGCCCCTTGACGAGCTGTCGAAACGATTTCATAAAGAAAATGAAGCCATGCTGATCGTGAAAACGGTGATTGGTGAGAAGTCATTTCTGTGCAGTGAGATCGAAGAAATTTATTTTGTCAACAGCAACGGCGAACGAAAGCGTATAAGATTGGAAGGAGGCTGCGAGAATGAATAAAAGCATTGCCGGCAGCGGTGAAATTTTAGCAGGTGAATACGAAAGCATCCGAATCAGCGGAAGCGGCAGACTTTTTGGTTTGGTTCGCTGTGAAAGCTTTTCCACCAGTGGCAGTTCTACAGGAGAAAGCATCGAATGCGGAAATGCGTTTAAGGTATCCGGAGAGAGCACGTTTACGAAGGATGTCAGCGCAGGCCATGTCAGCATTGCCGGCTCATTTACCTGTGGAGGTGATTTGTTGGCGCGGGAGCGTGTGAGTGTTTCCGGAAGTGCCAAATGTATGCGTAATATCAAATGCGGTAGTATGAGCGTAGCCGGTGAATTGATTGCAAACGCAGACATTGAAGCAGAAACGGTAAAAGTGACAGGTGAAGTGAAATGCGCAGGTCTTTTGAATGCGGAAAGCATTACGATCAAGGGAAACGGCAGTAAGATCGGCAGCGTTGGCGGCAGTTCGATCGTCATATGCAGAGGCAGTGTTTCAAAGAACCTTGTCAAGGTTCCTGTGATCTCCACGATCGTGAAAAGCGTCAGCAGTAAGGTCTGTGTTATGCATGACATTGAGGGCGATGAGATCATGCTGGAAAATGTCGAAGTTCCGAGAGTGTCGGGCAGGATCGTGACGATCGGTGATGATTGCAGGATTGATCTTGTGCAGTATTCTCAGGAAATCAATATTTCACCGAAGGCAAAGGTTGCAAAAACTGAAAAAATTTAACCCATACAGCATAAAACTCCCTCTGTTTTTGCCGAACAGAGGGAGTTTTGTTTATATTTTGATATCGAGACCCAATTCTTCGGGTAGGAAACGGGGACATACGTTTTCGGAAGATGTAATGACGGAAGCGGCAAGCATGGAGCCGATATCGACGGATTCACGTAAAGATTTTCCGTATGTCATGCCGATGGCAACACCTGCGCAGAAGGCATCGCCTGCGCCCGTGGTATCCTTCACGATCACGTTACGAGCAGGGCAAATGCCGTGCTCGCCGTTGCGATCGGCATAAACAGCACCCGCTTCGCCCATAGTGACGATCATAGCAGGGATGTTCGCGCGGATGACCTTCTCACTGAGGATCTCGTTCATTTCCTCGGGGGTCTTTTCGGCATAATCGTCTAAGAATAAAAGACTTGCTTCCTTTTGGTTGCAGATGAAGCAATCAAAGCGTTTCATAAAGTCACGACGTTCGACGGCAATGCTCATGTTCGAGACCACGGCGAATTTTTTGATATTGTGCTTATCGGCAAGCTCCAGAATCTTCTTGACAATATCCTTATCTAAATCGACTTCCATAATCACGGAATCAGATTTTTCAAATATCTCGTCACCTTTTTCATTCAGAAGATCCAAAATCGGAGTCATATCGGGACGGACAGAGATCGAGCCAGCAACATCGCCGTTGTTGTCAAACACAGCCAACCAAGTTCCCATGCCGTTCGGTTTGGTCAGGACATAATCCACGTTGACCTTATGCTTGATCAGCTTTTGACGCACGTCTGCACCGCTGGGAGTATCATCAACAAGGCTGAGATAGATCGGACGCAATTCTACATTTGCGATGTCCTCAACGACATTACGAGAAACGCCACCGTGGATATATTCCACACGACCAACATTACGACCTGTCGGCATATAGGAATCCATCGGGAACCCCTTAATATCGACAAATGCCGCACCAATGACTAAAATACCCATAAGCACCCTCCATTTATTTTTTTATATTATACCAAAAAGAAAGCGGTTTGTATAGATGGTTAATCGTTTTTATCCTCGTAAAAAACCTTCATGCCCTTGTAGGTCATGTAGGTATCGAGCTTAGATACGAGCTCCATCGGTGCGTGCATGGACAAAACAGGCACGCCTGCATCAACGGTTTCGATGTTGCGGTTTGCCATATAGCAAGCGACAGTGCCGCCACCACCCTGATCGACCTTGCCGAGCTCGCCGGTCTGCCAAATGACATCGTTCTTGGCAAAGAGCGTGCGGACGTAGCCCATGACCTCAGCAGCGGCATCGGAAGAGCCGGACTTACCACGAGCGCCGGTATACTTGAAAATGCCGGTACCATAGTTGATTCTGGTATTGTTGCGGCGGTCGCAGGTTTCAGCATAGATGGGATCATAGGCGTTGCTGACGTCTGCGGACAGGCAGAAGGAATTTTCGAAGCAGCGATACAAGCAAGCATCGGTTGCTTTGCACAGATCGTGCATGAAGGTTTCGAAATAGTCACTCTGCATGCCGGAAATACCGTTGGAGCCGACCTCTTCCTTGTCAGCCAAAACACAAACAGCGGTCTTTGCAGGGACCTCAAGCTCTAAAAGCGGCTTAAAGGCTGCAAAAGCGCAAACACGGTCATCATGACCGTAGGCTGCAATCAGAGAACGGTCAAAGCCAACTTCACGAGCGGGACCGGCAGGTACCATCGTCAGCTCAGCAGAGAGGAAATCCTCTTCAATCAGACCGTACTTTTCGTTCAGCAGGCACATGACGGCAAATTTGATACGATCGCCGCCTTCGTCATCCTTCAATGGACGAGAGCCGAGTAAAATGTTCAGATTTTCGCCCGTAACACCTTCTGCCAAGGTCTTCTTCATCTGATCGGCGGACAGGTGAATGAGAAGATCGGTCACGCAGAAAATGGGATCATCGGCACTTTCCCCAACGGTGACCTTAATCACACTGCCGTCCTTTTTATAGACAACGCCGTGAAGTGCAAGCGGTGTGGTTGTCCACTGATATTTCTTAATGCCACCGTAGTAGTGGGTTTTGAAATATGCCATTTCGGCATCTTCATATAACGGATTCGGCTTGAGATCCAATCTGGGAGAATCGATGTGTGCGGCGCAAATGTGCGTGCCGTTGTTTAAGCTCTCAGAACCGATAACGGCAAAAATGACAGCCTTCTTGTGGTTGTTACCATAAACACGGTCGCCGGGTTTGAGCTGCATGCCGGGCACTAAGGGCTTAAAGCCGTTTTGCTCCGCCACTTCAATCGTCCAGTCTACAGCCTCACGCTCGATCTTGCACTCGGAGATAAACTGCATGTACTCCTTGCAATAAGGCTCCATTGCGGCAAGATCTTCGGCGCTGATGCGGTCATAACCGTTCTTGGGAGCGTTGAGAAGCTCTTTGCGCAGGTCTTCGTAATTCTTTTCCATTTTGAAAACTCCTTTCAAAAATTCAATACATTTTTTTTCAAATTCTTCTTTTGAACAATCCGAAGATAGGGTGTGCGTTGCGAGAGTGGAATATTCCGAATCCTTCTTTTGCGCACGGATCCTGGAGAGGGCATACTCACGGGAAATGCCATCACGCAGGATCAAACGTTCAATGCGAGTTTCTTCATTCGCAGTTACGGCGACTGTCAGATCGCATTTTTGATCCAAACCGCTTTCGAAAAGACCAATGGCATCAATTGCTGCAAAAGAAGCGTTTTGCAATATTTTTTCAACCTCTTTTGCGACGTGATGATGAGTGATTTGATTTAATAACTTCAGCTTTTCATCATCCGCAAAAACGATGCTTCCAAGCGCTTTGCGATCAAAGCTGCCATCGATAAAAGACGCAGGGAAGTGGGAGCGAATCTCACTGAGCATTTGCGTATCTGTTTCAAGCAGCTCGTGATAAAGCTGATCGCAATCGATGATCCTTGCACCGAAGCGCTCGGCTGCTTTCAAAAGCGTGGTCTTGCCGCTTCCTGAGCCACCGGTGATGCCCAAAACCGTCATGCTTCCTCCTCCGCATTTACCACGCAAAAGCCGGCTGCTTTCTTCAGACGGTTGCGCACTGCGTAGGCAACACCGCCGCCTTCGGGACAGCGTGCGTAGATGGTACTGATTTCGGGCGCGTCCAAGGCTCTGAGTGCAGAAAAAAGACCAGCCGAAAGGGTCATGTTGTTCTGCGCACTGCCATAAGCTAAGGGATTCAGTTGTTCATATAACGGCAATTCCTCTGTAAAGCATAAGACGGCATCGTTCTTTTGAAATCTTTTACGAATATATTCGGCTGCTGCTTGGCTGTTGCCGTCAACGATGATCACCTGCGCTTGCGGTGCGTAATGCTTGTATTTCATGCCGGGCGCACGAACGACGGTGTCATTGGCGATCTGTCCTAAAACAGCCGGATCGACCTCCAATGCACCCAAAAGCTCTGTCAGCTCTTCAGGCGTAATGCCGCCGGGACGCAGTAATCTCGGTGTTTCATCGGTCAGATCGACGATGGTTGACTCCACGCCGACTTCACAAGCACCACCGTCTAAAATTGCGGCAATACGACCGTTCATGTCGTTCAAAACATGCTCGGCGGTGGTCGTGGAGGGCTTGCCGGAACGGTTGGCAGAGGGGGCAGCGATGGGAACACCTGCCAAGTCAATCAGCTTGCGTGTGGCTTCCGTCTTGGGGCAGCGGACTGCGACGGTGCTTAAATTCGCTGTGGTCACCTTTGGCACAATATCCTTGACAGGTAGAACCATGGTCAATGGACCGGGCCAAAATTTTTCTGCCAAAAGCCATGCGCTTTGCGGAATGTTTTGGCAAAGCTCCTGCATTTGCGCAGGGTGCGCAATGTGCAAAATGAGCGGATTGTCCTGCGGCCTGCCCTTGGCTTCGAAAATCTTGGCAACGGCGCAGGGGTCTAAACCGTTTGCACCGAGTCCATAGACGGTCTCGGTCGGAATGCCGACAAGCTCACCGTTCTTGATAAGCTGCGCGGCATAAGCGATATCTTGCTCTGATTGCGCACAGAGCATTTCGGTGTTCATATCATTCACCGCTTTCTCTGAGTTTTTCTGCTTGATCTGCGGCGATCAGAGCATCGATGATCTCATCTAAATCGCCGTTCATAATATTATCGATTTTGTAAAGTGTCAAACCGATGCGGTGGTCGGTGACACGGCTTTGCGGGAAATTATAGGTGCGGATTTTTTCGTTGCGCATTGCGCTGCCGATTTGGCTGCGACGTTCGCCGGAGTATGCCGATTCAATGCGCTCCTGCTCGATCTGATAGAGCTTGGACGAGAGCATCATCATACATTTTTCACGGTTCTGGAACTGGCTGCGCTCTTCTTGGCAGGCAACAACGATGCCCGTCGGCTTATGGAGCAAACGGACGGCAGAGGAAGTCTTATTGATGTGCTGACCGCCTGCACCAGAGGAACGGTAGACCTGCATTTCGATATCCTCGGGGCGGATATCCACGTCAGCCTCCTCCATTTCGGGCAAAACGGCAACTGTTGCCGTCGAGGTATGCACACGACCACCGGATTCGGTTTCCGGCACACGCTGCACACGGTGCACGCCGGATTCAAATTTTAATCTTGAGAAAGCACCGCTGCCTCGAATTTCAAAGTCAGCTTCTTTCACGCCGCCAAGCTCTGTTTCGTTGTAGTTGAGAAGCTGCACGCTCCAACCGTGCGAAGCGGCATAGAGATTGTACATGCGGAACAGGGAATGAGCAAATAGGGCGCTTTCTTCGCCGCCGACACCGCCTCGAATCTCCACGATAACGCTTTTGTCGTCGTTCGGATTGTGCGGCAGGAGCAAAATTTTCAGCTCTTGCTCCAATTCTTCACCACGTTTTTTCGCAGCGGAATACTCCTCTTGGCAAAGCTCTTTCATTTCCGGATCGATCTGTCCGCTCATCAGCTCCAAAGCATCTTGCATATCCTGCTGCGAACGCACATAGCCGCGGTATGCCTCGACAACGGGTTCCAATTCCTTCTGCTCCTTCAAATAGGCGGCTGCCTTCTTAGGATCGGAGAAAAAGTCGGGCTGTTCGGTGCGTGCGGAAATTTCGATATATTTTTCTTCGACAAGTCGGAGCTTGTCCAACATAGATTTTTCCAAATTCTTACCTCAAATCAAAGTTTTTCATATTTTAGCAGATTTTCGATGACTTGTCTACCTGATAGACGTTAAAAATCACCTCAGCACGGTCAAATAGCTGTGAAGTTTGTGCCAACGCCTGTGCCCCGTCCTTGCCGATTCGGTGCACATGCGGTGTCATGTAGAGAAGGTCATGCACGGTTTGCGCATTGTTTAGCTCAAAATCAAAGCAGAGCGTTTGAGATTTGATCAAAGTGAAGCCATGCAAACTCGGCTGGATATTTTTTTCTTTATCAAAAACCGTGGGATAAATAATTCGTTTCAGCCCGAGCAAATGGTCTTTTCCTGCGAGCACTTGGATAAAATATCCGTTTTCTTTTAACACTCGCTGAAATTCTGCCTCAGCGGTGAATGCGAACATGGATAAAACGCAATCGAAGCTTTGAGCCTCAAAGGGAAGATGCGCAGCTGTAGCGGTTAACCAGTGCGCGGCTTTATCTCTTACAGCGGCAAAACGCACGGCGTCCTTGGAAATATCGATGCCCCAACGTTCGGGAATATGTGTCAAGTGGGAAAGATAATAGCCTTCACCGCAGCCTGCGTCCAAAATTGTCTTTGGCTGCAACGCATCGACCAAGCTACGCAGTGTTTTTGCGATCGGAAGATAATACCCACCGTCTAAAAACGCTCGACGTGCGGCAACCATTTCCTTGGTATCTCCCGGGGTGAGAGAATGCTTCTGCTGAACGGGCAGAAGGTTTACATAACCCTGCCTTGCGACATCGAAGCTATGATTGTTTTCACAATGCCAGCGTTGCTTTTCGCAATTCAAACGGCTTTGGCAGATGGGACAAATGACCATAAAGATCACTCTCTTTCTATCGTTCGAGATAAGGGACAAAAAATGCTTCGATCGAGGTGCGATCGGCTGCAACGGAGCCTTGCGCAAAGGTCGGCTTTCCACCGCCTCTACCTTGTAGCTGTGCGTTGAGAGAGCGGACAAGCTCACGCAGATCTCCGTCTAAAGCGCCGATTGCATAGTGATAACCGCCTTCTTTTTCCGAAAAAACAGCGCAAATGCCGCTACAGGTATGCAAAACAGCATCGCAAAGACGACGTAACGCATCGGGCGTCAGATTTTTTTCGAAAATCAGAACGTTGCCGGCGTTGGCTTTTTCGGAAGCGATTCTTGCAAACAGCTCGTTTTCAAGACAGGTGCAGCGGTACTGTGCGTTCTTCAGCTCTTCGCTGATGCGCTGTGCTGCGGCTGCTGTAGCAAACGGTTTTGCGGATAAAAGTGCTGAAATGCTGCGATTCTGCTCGAAAATTGTATTCATATATTGCAAAGCTCTCTGACCGCAGAGCATTTCGATACGGCTGCCGCTTCGGAACTTTGTGGTGGAGAGCAGTTTGATCAAACCGATCTCACCGGCTTGCTTTACGTGAAGTCCACAGCAGGCGCACAGATCGATGTGATTAAAATGTACGAGCCGTACCTGACCTGAAAGCTCCTTCTTGCTGCGATAGGATAAATTTGCAAGCGTTTGTTCATCGGGATAAAGGACGGTGCAAGCGAGATTTTGATAGATAACTTCATTTGCAGCGGCTTCAATTTCCTGCATTTGCTCATAGGAAATCTCGCCGCTAAAATCGATGGTGATCGTGTCGCTGCCCATATGGAAGCCGACATTATCATAGCCAAAGCGAGCATGAATGATCCCTGAAACGATGTGTTCTCCCGAGTGCTGCTGCATGAGCATGAAACGGCGCTGCCAATCGATCTTGCAATGTACCTTCTCACCGACAGGGATAGGCTCGGCGCAGGTGATATATACATGCTCGTCCTTTTCAAAAACATCAAGCACCTGCACCTCACCGATCGTGCCGAGATCGCAGGGCTGACCGCCGCCTGTGGGATAGAAGAGCGTTTGATCCAATTCTACGAGCCAACCATTCTTGACTTGCTTGCATGAGAGCACGATCGCATCAATCTCGGTCTGATATTGGTTTACATAATATAATCTATCGGCTGTCATGATAAATCTCCTGAATGATAGTTTTCATCTATTATACCAAACACTGCATATAAAACGCAAGAGCAAATCGCGTCGCTCTGAAGGAATACAGTATTTCAATCAAAATTTTGATAGAGACGAAATAAAACAGGGAGCAGAATTTTACCTCTGCTCCCTTGATTTATACTCCGTCACCCTCATGCATAACAACGATATCATGCGCAAGTATGCTTTGGTTTTTATCTCGCCACAAGTTCTCGTTACGCCCTAATTCTTGATTAAACGCACACACTCACATCGTGCAAAAGCGCATTGCGCCGTCTTATGCAGTTCTTGACGTACCTTCAGTGCCATAAAAAGCTTTGAAGCTTTTTAACAAGAACTAGGTACAATCCGCAATCACTCGTTTACAACATTCTGAATGAAACGCATCAGGATTGCGGCAACCTGCGCACGGGTAGCATTGCCCTGCGGCATCAGCTTTCCGTCGGAACCGTTGATCAGTCCCTCGGCAACGGCCCAAGAAACTGCATCTTTGGCATAGCTACTGACAGATTTACCATCAGGGAAGTCTGTCAATTTTGCGCTCTCATCTGTATCAAGTTCCAGCTGTTCGGCATATCGATACAGGATCGCCGCCATTTGCTCTCGAGAAATGTTGGCATTGGGGGCAAACTTTCCGTTGCCGACACCGCTGACGATCTCATTTTCTGCTGCCCATGCCACTGCATCGGTGTACCACTGCCCATTCTTGACATCGTTAAATTCGTTCTTTCCCTCATCAGGAGATCCGGCATAGCGCCAAAGAACGGTAACCAACATTGCCCTGGTCATTGCCGTGTTCGGCTCGAAGGTGTTATCACTCATACCTCCAAAGAGAGTGTGTTCAACTGCATAATCGATCGCCTCGTGATACCATGCATTCTTATCTACGTCTTTGAATTTTCTACTCGGACAATTTTTCCCACCGTTGCACTCACCCTTTGCGGGGATGCTTTCTGTTTTAGTTTCGCCGCAATTCTCGCAGGTATAGGTCAGTTCACCATCTTTGTATGCGGTTGCCTCGACAGTAACTTCGCCATCATCCCAGTCATGTTCAAGCGGTTCGATCTGCTCTGAAATTTCTTCACCGCACGCAGTGCAGACGGTGGTTTTACTACCAGCTTCGGTGCAAGTGGGTTCCTTTGTGACTGTTGCTTCGCCAAAAGTATGCCCCAATGCAGGAATTTCTTCGGAGACCTCTTCGTTGCAGATAGAGCAGAAAGCTGTTTCGCTACCTGCTTCAGTACAGGTGGGTTCCTTCGTGACTGTAGCTTCGCCAAAGGTATGCCCCAATGCAGGAATTTCTTCGGTGACTTCTTCGTTGCAGATAGAACAGAGAGCTGTTTCGCTACCTGCTTCGGTACAGGTGGGCTCCTTCGTGACTGTTGCATCGCCCAAAGTATGGCCCAAGGCGGGAATCTCTTCAGTGATGAAGTCGTCGCAGGTTGTGCAGCTGTAGTGCATCTCTCCGGGCATTGTGCAGGTCGGTTCTACATTTACAGATTCGTTTTCATAGTTATGGCTGATTTTGGCGATGCTCTCCGTACGAGTCGCACCGCAATCTTCACATGTAAAAGTCTTTACGCCATCTTCCACACAGGTTGGCTCTTGTGTAATTTCGCCATTATCCCAAGTATGCGCATTGTCAGGACACGGGGAGACTACATAAAACTCCGTCTGATAGACACTCGGTGCATCATGCCATGCAAAGAACGTATAGAACGACATATAATACTCCACCGTATAGGTCCCGTAATATCCAGTCGTGTCAAGGGCTGCAGTAAATTCGGTCGTGGGGTTACTGTAGTTGTAGAATTGCTTGTCCAAATACGCAACTTTGGAGCCGTACTCATCATAAACAGCGATGTGAAGGATTTCGTTTTTATACTCGTGAAAAATTGAAAAAACGAGATCCAAGGTAGTACCTTCTGCGCAAGTCTGGTTGTGGTAGCCTGCCTTCAGGAAGACTAGCGGATAACTTGCGGCATGGACGACGCTGCCTGCGAGCAATGCTACCAACAAGAGCGCAATCAGTAGTCTTTTGCCAAATTGTTTCATAGTATGATATCCTCCTTCATAATTTGTGGTACAATTATTTTAACACACAAAATGACTTGTGTCAATAGCATAACGGCACTTACACAAGGTTTATGAATTGCGTAAATCTCCATACAATATAAGAAAAAGGGGGCTTATGCAATGAAACAGGAATACAAAGGACTATATGAAAAGTTTGGTTTGAACGTGGTGTACTATCGCAAACGGAAAAAGCTGACCCAATTACAGCTTGCGGAATTGGTGGACATCGACCGTAGCCATATTAGTGCCATTGAATTGGGAAATGTGGGTGTTTCCTTCGATGTCATCTTCAAGCTCTGCGAGGTTTTGGAAGTCACCCCGAAAGAACTGTTCGACTTTCGAGATTATACTAGTTCTTGTTAAAAAGGTTAAAAACCTTTTTATAGCGCCGAAGGCGCGTCAAGAACTGCATGAGACGGAATTTCACGATTTTTATCTCGAAAATCGTGAAATTGCAACGCCATAGCGTTGCGCTTTCCAATAGAGATTAAACATTTCTATTGGAAAGTAGTATTAAAGTTGGAATTTTTCCTGTATACAACAAAAAGGAAGCATATCATTAGGATTTTTCCTAAAATGATATGCTTCCTGATTGTTCTATTAAAATTGTGAAAAAATCAAACTTTTTTAGGTCAAAAACCTGAGAAAAAGCTGATTACTTCATCGCTTCCTCGACTGCAACTGCGACAGAAACAGTCATGCCGACCATGGGGTTGTTGCCAGCGCCCAGGAAGCCCATCATTTCGACGTGTGCCGGGACGGAGGAGGAGCCTGCGAACTGAGCATCGGAGTGCATTCTGCCCATGGTGTCGGTCATGCCGTAAGAAGCGGGACCTGCAGCCATGTTGTCCGGATGGAGGGTACGACCTGTACCGCCGCCGGATGCAACGGAGAAATACTTCTTGCCCTGCTCGATGCATTCCTTCTTATAGGTGCCTGCAACGGGGTGCTGGAAGCGGGTGGGGTTGGTGGAGTTGCCGGTGATGGAAACGTCAACACCTTCAGCGTGCATGATCGCAACGCCTTCACGAACATCGTCACAGCCGTAGCAGCGAACCTTTGCACGCTCGCCTTCGGAGTAAGCGATCTCATTGACAACGTTCAGCTTGCCGGTAGCATAGTCGAACTTAGTCTGAACATAGGTAAAGCCGTTGATACGGGAGATGATCTGTGCAGCATCCTTGCCCAAGCCGTTCAGGATGACACGCAGCGGCTCCTTACGAGCCTTGTTCGCACTCTTTGCCAGACCGATTGCACCTTCCGCAGCTGCGAAGGACTCGTGACCTGCCAAGAAAGCAAAGCACTTGGTCTCTTCACGCAGAAGCATTGCGCCGAGGTTGCCGTGGCCGATGCCGACCTTACGATCGTCAGCAACGGAGCCGTCGATGCAGAATGCCTGCAAGCCGTGTCCGATGACCTCAGCTGCATCAGCAGCGGTCTTAACGCCCTTCTTAATCGCCATAGCTGCACCAACGCAGTATGCCCAGCAGACGTTCTCGAAGCAGATGGGCTGAATGCCCTTTGCGATTTCATAAGGATCGAAGCCCTTAGCTTTGCAGATCTCTCTGCACTCTTCAACGGAGCCGATGCCATACTCAGCGAGGACGCCGTTGATTTTGTCGATTCTTCTTTCGTAACTTTCAAACAAAGCCATTATGATGTCCTCCTTGTATTATTCGTGGCGGGGGTCGATGTACTTGACAGCGTTTTCGAACTGACCGTAGTGACCCTTAGCCTTCTCAATTGCGACGTTTGCGTCATCGCCCTTCTTGATGAAGTCCATCATCTTGCCGAGGTTGATGAATTCGTAACCGATGATCTCGTCGTCCTTGTTCAGAGCGATGCGAGTGCAGTAGCCCTCAGCCATCTCCAGATAACGGGGACCCTTCTCCTTGGTGGCGAACATGGTGCCGACCTGGCTGCGCAGACCCTTGCCGAGGTCTTCGAGCGATGCACCGACTGCCAAACCGTCTTCGGAGAAAGCGGACTGGGTACGACCGTAAACGATCTGCAGGAACAACTCACGCATAGCGGTGTTGATCGCATCACAGACGAGGTCGGTGTTCAGAGCTTCCAGAAGGGTCTTGCCGATCAGGATCTCAGATGCCATAGCAGCGGAGTGGGTCATGCCGGAGCAGCCTAAGGTCTCAACGAGAGCTTCCTCGATGATGCCTTCCTTGACGTTCAAGGTCAGCTTGCAGGCACCCTGCTGCGGCGCACACCAGCCAACACCATGTGTAAAGCCGGAGATGTCGCTGATCTGCTTTGCCTGAACCCATCTGCCCTCTTCGGGAATGGGAGCAGGACCGTGGTATGCGCCCTTCGCAACGGGACACATATGCTGTACTTCGGTGGTGTAAATCATTGCAAAAATCCTTTCCGTCGCACTTTTGATGAGTGCGAAAAATTAAACTTGCATTTCATCCGCATGTCTGCGGACTTCATTTCTATTATACAAAACTCGTCGCAGAATGTCAACGAAAAAGTAAGAAAAACGGTGCAGCTGCGTGCACCGTTTTTGAATTATTCATAATTTCCATAAACCCAAGCGTTGGGAAGGAAGCGAGAATCGATGTTTGTATTGGAGCACTGAGTGACATATTCGCCATTATAATACATAACAGCACTGGTGCCACCGTCGAGATTCATCGCATTATATGCCTTGTGGCGCTTCATGATATAGGCACAGGTCTCGACATCGGTGCCGATGGAGCGGCCGATCTGACGACCCTCGATGACAAGCATCAAAATTTCGCCGGTTTCACTCTGACCCAAGCAGGCTCTGGGGTTATTCGCATTCCAATCGTACCAACCGCCGACGGTGAATTCGCCGTCGATGATCAATGCAGGCTCAAATTCGCAAGCATCCGTGACATCATCGGCAACGTCCTGGTTGGAGTCGATGATATACATTTGGTTGTCTTTGGTCAGCTCGATACGCTTGTAGCCGTAGGTTTCATAGTGATAGCCGTACTCCTGACCCTCGCAGATGGCAAAGCCTGCAATAGTACCGCCGTTGCCGCCGCCGTTGGGGTCGTAGAAGCCGTTAGCGCTCATACCGATCACACCGCCGGAATTGTTGACGATATCCGCAACCTTCTGACCGTAGCTACCGATACCCTCGGAAGCTTCACAGCGCAGCTGTGCAGGATCCTTTCCGATTGCCAAAACGCCCAAATAACCGCTGCCTTGAACACGCACGAGAAGGAGCTTATTCGGCACATCGATTGCAAGAACCTGCTCACCCATGGAGGTATAGATGCTCGTGCCCCTGTCAAGAAGTCCGGCTTCATTGATATAAATGTTCTCCCATCCGTTATCAAGCGTTTCGGGATGCTCATCCAAATAACTCTCAAAGGATGTGCGGTTGAGCTCCCAGAACAGCTCGTAGAATGCCTCACGGGGATCTTCTTCCACGGGTTCGGTAGGCTCGTTTGTCAATTCGGAGGAATCGACCTGTACCTGCTGATCGGCAGGAGGCTGCGTCGGTTCAGGGCGCTTGCTGTTATGACCGTAATGATCGAGCTTAAGAGAGTCCTTTACCTGCTCACGCTCGGCGACGATATACTCAGGCAGGAAATAGTCCGCAAGCCAACGACTGGACATCGTATCAAGCGCAGTATCGATATACATATTTCGCAGATCAACACAGAAGGGAATGTCCGAAAATGCGAAAACACAGTACACGGACTCACAAAACAGAATGATGGACAGAAGAATTGCTGCAATGCGCATTTTGCGATAAGGACGCTTGCGCTTCTTTTTCTTCTTTTTAGGCTCTTCCTCGTAATCCTCGCCCTGATCATAGTCCTCGTAAGGCTGCTGATATTCCTCAATATCGGAAAGATAATCATCCAAAGAGACACTGTTTGATACATCAAAGGACAGCGTATCTTGTTTGGAAGAGTTTTTGGAATTTACTTCAAAATCTTTGATGGCACGCCACCACCTTTACAAATTATCGGATAATATATTATCACAAATTCAAGCAAGTGTAAACAGGAAAAGTCCGCAAATTTGTAAACTTTTTTAGCGGAAAATTGTGAAAAATTACATTTGCGGATTCCGATGGTTCTTTTTTCTGCGCTTGCGCAGGAAGAAAAAGACAATCGCAAGAACCACACCGGCGACAAAGCCGAGAAGGACAAGGTAGGGAAGCGCGACGATGAAAGCGTAAAACAGCGTTTTTATAAACTGCCAAACGCCGTTGATGCTGGAAAGGAAACCGTCACCGAGCTTCTCCCAAAAGCCTTTTTCTTCCGTCGGCGTATAGACCTCGACCTCATAGATGTTCAAATGGATTGTAGCGTAGGTAACCTGATTGTCATAGGTACGAAGCTGCGCTTCAGCCTTCTCCAGGCGGTAACGATTTTCGGTCAGACGAGTTTCGATTTCTAAAATCTCCGAGAGATCTGCCGCAACCTCCAAAAGCTCAAGCAAGCGTTCCTGCTCCACACGCAGAGCGGTAATTTCGCTTTCTGTGTCAACATATTGCAGTGTAATGTCCTCTTGCGTTTCGCTTCTGGTCAAAACGTTGGTGCTGCCGCTGAGATGATCGGTGAAGTCCTTTGCTTGTTGAGAGGGTATGCGAAGCGTGTAGGTTGCGCTGCGAAGCGAATCTGCGGAACGCTTGCTCATGTCAGAAAGCTCCACATAGCCACCACAGGCTTCGGTGCGCTCATGCAGGTCAGAAAGTGTGGCATCGAATTGCTCTGTTTCTACGCTCATGTTTACGGTTTTGATCAGCTTGCGATCGCTCGATACGGTGGAAGATGAGGCAGATTCGGCATCAATGGAAACAGAAGCACCGTAATAAGGGGCTTCCGTCATGGCGTATGAATCGCTTTTCTCTTCAAAAGCTTCAGAGCTGCAACCACATAGTAGCCCGATCAAAAGCAGGATTGCGAACAGTGACAGATAACGTTTCATATCGTCTCCTCCTTCTTGGTTCGTTCTGCTATTTTGACGTTGAAGAAGGTAGTTTTGTTCCTGAAAAAATTTTTTTTGTAACATTTTTAGGCTTTCGTGCTCTAACGGATGGGAAATGGTAATATGGTCAAGCGCCGCCAAGCGAAGTATTGCAATTTGAAGCTTGTGTTAATATTTCTTGTCATTTTCGGGCATATGATCGAGCCGCTGAATTTAAGAATGTATCACTGGATTTACGCATTTCATATGCCGGTGTTTGCGATGCTGTCGGGAATGTTTTCGACGAAAAACCGATGTTCATGGCAAGAAGGCTGTTTCTGTGGTATATTATTCTACAAACCGTGGCGGTTATGTTCGGGAAATGCCTTATTGGCATTTGCTCAGCAGTGTATTTTGGTTGTCAGCAGGTCATCTTTTGTCAATATAAGATTTTCAAATTCCGATTTATCGGTGAGTTTTGTTTTTCAAACTGTAGGGGAGGGTCATGATGTATAGTGTAGTAAGATAGTTTACACAATGTGCAAGGGCATGGTTTACAGTTTTTGATATAATCAAGGCATACAGAAGAGAAAGGGTGTATTTGTATGTCTTGGAAGGAAAGGACTGTAGAACAAATGCGAGAAGAATTTGCAAGACGTGTATTAGCTCGGGAGC